>CAYWNS010000012.1:0-35130 GCA_964459715.1 uncultured Akkermansia sp. | reverse complement strand
CCGGGGTTTTGGCGGGTGAGGAATGGAAGTACGAGGTACGAAGTGGCGGAGCTGTAGTGTGGGGACGTTGGTGGGCAGCAGGGCGGCACTTCGTTCGCCGGGGTTTTGGCGGGTGAGGAATGGAAGTACGAGGTACGAAGTGGCGGAGCTGTAGCGTGGGGACGTTGGTGGGCAGCGGGGCGGTGCTTCGTTCTCCGGGGTTTTGGCGGGTGTGGTGAGAAGAAGTACGAGGTACGAAGTACGAAGTACGAAGTGGCGGAGCCGGGGAGAGACGTGTGTGGTGGAAAATGCCGATGTGGCGGGAAAAACGTGTGTGGTGGAAGCGTGGAGACCAAGTCAACGCGGTCGTGAGGTTGATGTCCGCACGGTCACATCTGTCCCAAATAAACTAAAGGTTTGGTGGTGGGTGGCGACTTGGAGGCAGGAACCCCCGGGGGAGATCAAGTACGAAGTGGAAGAGTTAGGCGCAACGGAGTTGGAAGGAGGCAAAGCTGAAACAGGCGAGGGGAATAAATCAAAGCACCCGTGAGGTTGGTGACCTCATGGCACGCAAAGCCTCTACGCCCGCATAGAGACTAGTCTTACGGCGGTTGTTCGGAAACTCCTCGAGACAAACGGGAACACGGGTGGGGGACCCGCGTCGTCCCATGGCATTACGCATCGTGGTTCCCCGGCTCCGCACACTTCGTACTTCGTACTTCGTACTTCGTACTTCCCAATTGTTTTTTTGCGTGGCGGATGATATTGGACACATTGATGCCTAGATCGTTGAGGACTTGGGCACCGGGGGCGGAGAAACCGAAGCGGTCAATGGCGATGACGTCGCCTTGGGGACCGACATAGCGGAACCAGAGGTCTGAGACACCGGCTTCCACAGCTAAGCGGCGAGTGCAGGCAGGCGGAAGCACCATGTCACGGTACTCGGCGGGCTGACGGTTGAAACGCCACATGGAGGGCATGGACACCACGCGCACGGAGTCACCGAGCTGGACGGCGGCTTCCAGCGCGGGGAGCACCTCTGAGCCGGTGGCGATGATGATGAGCTGCGGGGCGGCGGTTTTCTCCTTGCGGGCGATGTACGCCCCCCGGAGGGTGCCTTGGCGTCGGGTCTCGGCGGAAAGGTCCGGCTGCACAGAAGTAAGCGAAGGAACATTTTGCCGAGTCAGGATGAGGGCGGTAGGACCGTCATCGCGCTCCATAGCACACATCCACGCCCCGGCGGACTCTTCTTCGTCGGCAGGGCGCACGACATCCAAGTTCGGGATGATGCGCAGACCGGTCACCGTTTCCACCGGTTGGTGGGTAGGTCCATCCTCTCCCACAGCCACCGAATCATGCGTCAGCACGTAGGTGACAGGCAAGTGGGCGAGGGCGGCCACGCGGATAGCGGCGCGCATGTAGTCCACAAACACGCAGAAAGTCCCCGCAGAGGGGCGGAACAGACCATCGTACGCGATACCGTTGCAGATGGCAGCCATGGCATGCTCGCGGATGCCGAACCAAAAGTTGCGACCGCTGTAGTCCGCGGCGGAGAAGTCCCCGTCGCCCTTGAGGTAATTCTTATTGGACGAAAAGAGATCGGCACTCGTGGACAGGAGCCCGGGGCAGCGCGCGGCTAGGGCATTTTCGGCGACCGCCGCGGAAGCCCGCGTCGCGAGTTTGGAGTCCGTCGCGAAAATGGGAATGACGGCATTCGACACATCGGCGCGCAGACCGCGTGTCGCGAGCTCCATGCCCGCCGCGAGCTCCGCCGCTTTGTCGGGGAAAGCAGCTTGCCAAGCGCGGAAAGAAGCGTGCCACTCGGCGCATGCCCGCACGCGCTGAGCCTTGAGCTCCGCCATGTAATCGCGCACCTGCCGCGAGACGTAGTAGCGTTCACCGGCGGGAAGCCCCCAGTTGGCATGTGCCGCTTCCCACACTTTGGCACCGCCCTCGCCGTGCCCCGCCGTAGTGCCCTCAAATCCCGGCACCCCCTTGGCTATTGTCGTATAGGCAATAATGAGTTTCGGACGCCCATTGCGCTCCAGCCGCGCCGTGCGCAGAGCGTTTTCGATCGCATGAAGGTCATGACCATCAATGCTCACGGCATCCCACTGCTGCGCGATGAAACAGGCGGCTATATCGTCCGCTTGGGTTTTTTCGACGGGGGCATCGAGGGTGATACCGTTGGCATCGTAGATGAGCACGAGGTTATCCAGTCGCAGAGCACCGGCGATGGCGGCGGCTTCGCGGGAGATACCTTCTTGGATGCAGCCATCCCCGGCCAAACAGTAAATAGTCTGGTTGAAGAGCTCGAAGTCCGGTGTGTTAAACCGGGCAGCCGCGTGCTTGGCGGAAATGGCAAACCCGACGGCATTGGCGATACCTTGTCCCAGAGGTCCGGTGGTGCATTCTACCCCCGGGCAGCAGTTGAACTCCGGATGCCCCGGTGTGCGGCTGCCTTTCGCGCGAAAGGACTTCAGATCATCCATGGACACGGCAAACCCGCAGAGATGCAACCAAGCGTAGAGAAACATGGAGCCGTGACCCCCGGACAGCACAAAACGGTCGCGGTTCAACCATCGCGGCTCCTCCGGATTGACGCGGAGCAGTTCCCCGAATAGAACAGCCCCAATTTCAGCGCATCCCAGTGGCAGCCCCATGTGCCCGGATGCTTTGTCGTAGATGGCATCTATTGCCAATCCCCTAGCTTCATTAGCCGCCCGTTGTAAAATATCCGCTTTCATGCGCGCAGGCAGTATAGCAGATGCGTCCCGTTTGTAAAGCATAAATGAAAACGCATCATATCTGTCCACACCCGTCCCAAATAAGTTAAGGGCTTAGTGGTGGGCGATGACTTTGTGGCAGGGAAACGGGGAGGGGATTAAGTGCGAAGTACGAGGTACGAAGTACGAAGTACGAAGTGGCAAAGCCAAGGAGTGGCGGGTGTGGTAAGCAATTGGGTCGCGCAGGGAAAACGTGCGTGATGAGAGTGTTGTGGCAAGTCGCGTCATTTGTGACGGATAACGGTGCCACGCGAGTATCTCTTCATGTATCCGCCTGCCACGTGTGTACCAACCTCACGGGCGCATGGATTTAGTTCCTACACGTCGTTTTGGCTTTGCCTCCTCTCGCCATGCCCGCGCAACCCCGTTGCGCCTAACTCCTTCACTTCGTACTTCGTACTTCGTACCTCGTACTTGATCTCCCCCGTGTCTTCCTGCATCAAAGTCACCGCTCACCACCAAGCCTTTAACCTATCCGGGACAGATGTGGGGGAGGGGTGTGTGATTTTTTTTGCTCAGAGTTCATTTTTTGCTTGCGTACAGGATTCGATATGAGATATACTGATCACCGGCTGGAACGGTGGAGTGTGTCGACCGTCTGCTCGGCGTATCCCTCGCTCCTGCCTCTTATTAACTTAATCGCAGAATCCCAGACTATGAAGCTTCATCTTCCGAACGGACTTCGCAAGGCCCTTCTGGCTTGCCTCGCTGCTCTCGCTTTGCCCGCTACCCTCCCGTCCACCCTCGCCACCGCTTCCGGTCTCGCCGCCGCGTGGATCATCGCGTCTCAACAGGCAACGGCGGAGGACGTGACGATTACCAAGAAGAGGGACGATCAGAACCCAGCGGGCAGTTACAATGATGCGTTACAGAACAAAAACGTGGCGGGTAACAAATGGATATTTAATCTGCCTCTCGGCGAATTCAATTTCGGTGTCGACAACAATAAGCAGCCCACGCATTTAGCCAACTTCCAATTCGAGCAGACACTTACGGTGAACCAGGGGTACAATAATGTAACGGTTACGTTTAACGGTTCGTTCACGGGCGAAGAGGGTGCGGATTTGGTTTTCGCGGGATGGGGAGGAGATAATGTGAAAAATACTTGGATGTTCAATGGCAATCTCTCTGGGTTTAAAGGGGATATTTTGGTAACAGGGAGGACTCTCGATGTCGTGTTTGGTATAAACGCACAGATGAACACCGGTGCTATCAAACAGATCAAACAGGGTGAGGATGACGGCACACTCAACCTTACGCTCAATGGGCAGACCGTGACCAGTAGTGAGGTCAGCGTGAATAATCTTACTCTGAACGGAGCGATGAACGTGGGTGAAGGATCGCATGTTACAGTTGCCGGTACGACTACATTTGGCGGAGGCGTAACCCCAACCTTGACGCTGGGAGCGAATGCGACGGTGGAGCTGGCCAACATAGCCTCTGCCCTCAAGACACTTACGCTCGCGGAGGGAGCATCGTTGACAATGAAGCAGGCTATATCGTTCGCTTCCAGCGCGAGTCTGACGCTGGGGGAGGGCGCAAATGTGTCGCTGAGCGGGATCGCGGCAGATTCCCCTGCGCTCTCAACACTTGAGCTTGGTGATAAGGCTGTCATGGAACTGAAGAGCGGTGTTCTGAAAGCAGGGAGCTTGCACACTACAAAGGTGGGGGCAGTGGTGACAATTAAGGTCGGTAATTATGTTGAGGGGAGCAGTGACCCCAGCAGTAGCAGTGACCCGGTTTCGCTTGACTTGATCGGCGGGGTGACGGGGGAAGGAAGTTTAGTTATTGATATTACCGGGCTTGGACTGCGGTCCGGTTACTCGTACACATTGTTTTCCGGGTCGAAGATCGATTGGTTAGATCTAGTGAAGGGCAAGAAGTGCAGTTTCATAGGTTATGACGACACAAATTTGGATATCGTTTTGGAGAGCAACGGAGAGATCACGCTGAAATCGAAAGCAAACGCGTTCACTTACGATGGGAAAGAGAGCTTGGAGTGGGGCACGGGGAAAGACACGGGGTGGTCCGATAAGCCGCAGGCGTGGAACAACGACGGAGGGTTTAATGTCGACTTCACGGCAGCGGGGGGATCGCACAAGGTGTTTCTCGCGGAGGAAAAGTTGGAGGCGGGCGTGTTGAATGTCGCGGCGGGAACAGCCGTGTACGACATCGCTAACAGCATCGCCAACAACAGCGCGGGGGAGTCGGCAGTGCTCAGCGTGGGAAGGCTCGAGGTGGGTGCCGGGGTGACCATGAACTTCGGCGAGGGAACGCAGCTGAATGTCGGGTATCACCTCGCTCTGGGGCAGGGTGCCGTCCTGACCATCAGCGAGAACCTGAGGTTTCGTGAGGGTGCGTTCCTGTATGGCGAAAGCGGGAGTAAAATAGTCCGTGCTGCGGGAGTAACCGACCCCGTGTACCTCGAGATGTACTTGGAGGGCAATACGAACAAGGCGTTCAAGGAGTATTTGAAGGAGGTACTCGTCGGCATCACGATGGAGAATGTGGGCATCGGCAAATACGGGGAGGGAACCTTGGCATTCATGCATAACCTCGATGTAGGGTACACCGGAGGGGAGGACGTGATCGACGTTCCTCTCGAAATTGCTGAGGGGGCCGTGCGACTCGATGGTAGTACATTTACTGTCAGTGAACAGGTGACTGGGGCCGGCACCCTTCAAATTGCCACGGCAAGTGAAGATGAGGAGGTGATGGTGCACCTCTTGGGCGGGACGAATATGACCGGGACGGTGCTACTCTCATCTTGGGGAGCGAGATTAGGGCTGGGAGCGGACAGTATCGTGGGCGGGTTGGTTGATGATGGTGCGGGTCTAATCTTTCCGGATGAGCGACCGCGAGTCATCACCAGTGAGAAGGAGGGTGGTAATGCCAAGCTGACAATCAATGTCAAAGCGGGTGACGTCCAATTAACTCAGGTGGAGATCTCCGGGGTAGACATTGTGAAGCAGGGGGAGGGTACCCAGAAACTGAACATGCGCTTCAGCGGTGGGAGCATCGCGGTGGAAGGGGGCACGCTGTCCACAAAAGTCGGTGATGAAAAGTGGTCCACTCTTGATGCGGTTTCTGTGTCCATCTCTAAGGGAGCAACATTCCATTGGGAGGGAGCTCAAGAACCCAGCGGAGACGAACCGATACATGGTTATGTGTCCGGAGAAGTTGATATACAGGGTGTCTTTAAGGTTGGGGACGCTATCAACTTGGCGCAGGGAGCTGCCATTGGGGAGAGCGGGAGGATTACTACTACGCGAGATCAGGGTGAGGTTTGCTTGGGTGATGACCTCGTTATCAGTCATGCGGGTGCCCTCGGGAAGGAAGAGAACTCTGCAAATGGGACTCTGAAGAAAGCAGACCTTGATGGCACAGCGGAGCACGTGCATTTGCAGTTGCTCGGGAACAACCAAGAGTACGGCATCACAAGCGGGGTTTGGGGGAGTGGGGACAATACGATCAACGTGGACAGCAGTCTCGGTCTTTATTGGAGGGGGAACGGCGGGCAATTGAAGGTTGAGGGTAGCTCGCTCGATGAGGTGCTGGTGGGTGGCAGCGGGAAGTTGTGGTTTCAGGGTCAGGTGGCACTGGACGGCGAGTTGAAGACTGCCGGGGATTATGTGGGGGAGGGGAACGTGTATGTGCACAACGCAGATGGAGAGAAATTAGTCTTGAAAGCGGGTGGCACACTAAAGAGCGTGCTGAACGGCGGTCGGGGTGGTTCGGAGGATAGTACCGGCGGCACGTACATTGAGTTGGGTGCCGATTTTGAGGTGGCGGGTCTGCGGATCAAGGATGCCGCCTCAGGGGAGCTCGATGTTGGTCGGGATTCAGCGTTCGAATTCGCGAGGTACGTCAATGCGTTGAAGGATGCGGTTTCCCTGATTCTCAACGTCTCAAACAATGTCACTTTGAACAACGAACTCACGCTGAAAGAGGGTGTTAATCTGGAGAAGAAGGGAATTGGGACGCAGACGGTTACGGGAGCAATGGTGGCTGAGGGCGATGTGACAGTGAGTACCGGCGTACTCGAGCTGGGAGGGGTCGGGTCTGAGATTCACGGAGCACTGGGCGGTGTGGGCAAGCTGAAAGTGGACGAGACAGGGACGCTTACCCTTGACGGCGGTGGTAACTTTGCCGGTACGCTGGAGATGACGGATGGGGCGGCGGTCACGGTGGTCGGGAGGAATTCGGCCACGGGCACGGGGGGAGACCTCTCGGTCGGCACGTTGAGCGGGACGGGAAAAGTGACGGTGAGCAGCGGGAAACTAACTATCGGCACGGCGGAGGGAGCTACACTCAGCGGCTTGACACTGGGAGGACAGGATGGCGCGGCGGGGAATCTCACGGTCAAGACCGGGAGCTTCATTGTATCGGGTACGTGGACGTGGACGAAAGGGAGTGTGCTCAGGCTCGAAACCGCCGGGCAGACGGTTGAGCTCGCCGATGATTTACGCATCGCCCCTCCCACGTCATCCGATGAAAGCGACGATATGCGTCTTACCGTTGACCTGACGGAGGCGTTCTTGGGTGGCGACAAGGAGGGGACAGGGCATGTACAGCTCTTTGCTTCAGGCTTCGACAAGGCGTGGAAAGATTACTTCCGGTTTACGGTAGACGGAAAAGAAGTAGGCGGCGAGGGAAATTACAAGGGACTGGGGCTGAACTCGAGGGGCGTTTTGAGATGGGGGATTGAGAGTTTGTACTGGGTTGTCGATCAACCGGGCGAGTCCTTGATCTGGGATAGGAAGACACTTTCTTTCGATGTGGATGAAGACGGATTGGGGAAGCGGGATACGTGGACAGAGGACTCCGATATCAGCTTTGTTCACAGAGATGGCATCACCGATCCGGCGCATACGCACGGGGTGACACTGGAGGAATCGATAAGAACCGGCAATTTCCACATCGAAGGTTCCGCCACATACACGTTTAATGCTAATTCCGAGCAGACGACACTCACGGTCGGCGGAGACCTCGAGGTGGACGGTGGTGTGACGCTTACCTTCAAGAAAAATGTGTGGCTGGATGTGGATGGGGATGTTTCTCTGGGGAGAGACAGCAAGTTGACGCTCGACTCGGACATGGTCTTTGGCGGGAAGCTGAGCGGGGGGGCGGGCAGTGTTGTTGCGGGCAGTGGTACGGTGTATGCCTTGTGGCATAACGGCAACATCGACAGCGTTACGTGGAGCGATTTCAACGGTAAATATGGCAGTGTGCGCGGTGAGAACGTGGGCTACGGTGTCAGCATGTCCGAGGAGGATTTGGATTTAACGATCGTGGGACCTGCTGCGCCGGAGGGTAACTTCAAGGTGGCGGGAGCCGGTAAGACGCTTACGTTTAAGGGTGGAATCACGGGCAGCGGTTCGATCACGGGTGATGGGATGCTGAAGGTTGCGGAAGGGGTTACTGGGAATACGTTTACCGGTCAAATTAAGGTGGCGAACTTCATTGTCGAGAGCGGGGCGCAGACGCTGGGGAATGGAGCCATAGTGAGCGGAACGATCACGCTGACGGGTGGGGTACTGAACCTAGGTGCTGCTGCGAGCGATGTGTTGGTATGGGAGAACGCGGCAGTGGTGCTGGCACCGGGGAACGCGGAGGGAGCCGCGAATACGCCGCTGCTACACGTGGTCGGGAAAGCGGATATATCGACACTTTCCGGCACAGGAAAGGTAAAAGTTGATGACGAAGCGACATTCACCTTGTCGGGCACGGCCGGGGAGAAAGAGATTTTCTCCGGGCAAATAGATGGAAAGACTGAGGTGAGGGGTACTTTGCGGTTGGGGGATGATGCTGAGTTGAGCAAACTTAGTGTCCTCGGCACGGTGGATGTGCAGGCGGACAGCGAAGCGACGGTGCGGGACCTAGAGGGCAACGGCACCATCGGCGGTGCGGGTACATTGAGACTCACGGCGGAAAGTGGCACGTTCGGGGGTGTGGTGTCCTCGCGCTTCACTTACGACGGTGGAAATGGCGGCACGTTTACACTGAGCGGGGCGATCAATTCCCCGGATGTGCGCGTGGAAAGCGGCACGCTTAAAGTATCCGGCGCGGAGACCGTACCGGGGGTGACCTTGGCGGGTGGCACGTTAGACGCGGCGAAGGCTGGCTTGACCGTCTCGTCCCTGACTTTGGAAGGGGAAGCTTCCGGTCTCAAGGTAACGAACAACCTGACCGTAGGGGGGGTGAAAGGGGAGGGTGCGCTGGGTTCCTTGAACATTGGCGCGGGTGCCAAGCTGACGGTGCAGTCCGGGAACCTGACTCTCAACGGGCAGTTGAGCTGGGGCAGTGGAGCTACACTGAGTCTGGGAGAGAACAATAGCCAAAAGTTCGTTTGGGGGCCGAAATTCTCCTTCGGTCTCGAAGACGGGAAGTTGACGGTATTCCTGCCGGGGCGTTATCTGAGGGGGTTGAAAAAGGATGTAGACTCCTTCTTGGAGCTGGGTGTGGAGTGGGATGCGGGGTGGGCAGACAAGATAGATGTCTGGACGGATGACGAGAGGTATACGTATGGAAAAGAAGGAGAAGAGAAAAAGAAAAAACGGCTAGGCTTGAGAACGCAGGACGGCAACCTGACGTGGACACGGGAGGGTGTGCAGTGGAACGGCGGGACGGACGGTGTGTGGTCTGATGACGGTGATGACGGCGCGGGGGGATGGCTCGAAGTGGACTCGGTGAATACGCATGTAGAAACCGATCCGAGGGGGCAGAGAGTCTACTTCATCGGGGAGAGCGGGGCGACTAAGACTGAGGGGGTGGAGATTTCCGAGAACGGAGTAACTCCCATGAATGTGTACGTGGAGAGCGGGAACTATGAATTTACGGGCGGTGCAATCGGAATGCTTGGCGGTGGAGTCCTTACGGTGGGGGGAGACCCGAAAGGTGCGACACGCCTGAAGCTGAGCAACGCGAATACCAGTCTGCCTTCCATCGAGTTGCAAGAAGATGGTTTCTTGGAGCTGAACAATGACGGTGCGCTGACAGCAAACACGAAGATCCTCTTCACGGGCGGCACGCTGGAGTTCGGTGATGGGATAAAGAATACGGATGTCAGCAGCCACGTGGCGACAGGGGCGGATGGTAGTACCGAGGCGGCGAAGGTCAACGTGGGCGAGGGGAAGAATGTGAGATGGGGCAGTACGGAGGCTGTAGTGGACGGCAACGGGGGGTTGACGCTCATTCTGGACGATGAGGGACTCGTGAAGGGCGGGGAAGGTAACTTCACCTTGGCGTGGAAAGGAGAATCGGCGGGGGGGGCGTCGCACAAAGGTGATATGACGGTGAATGCGGGGACGTTGACCCTAGAAGTAGGGGGTGACACCACGTTGACGGGAGACATCACCGGTGACGGCACGCTGAACGTGAGTCAGGGGAACTTGACCCTGAGCGGCAGAAATATCGTTAAGAACATTGTACTGACGGGCAGCAGCAATACGATCCTCGGCAGCGACACTGCCTTGGGAGATAAGGACACGGTCTTGACGCTCTCCGGTGGCGGCATCACGGGTGATAGTGAGACCGACAACACTACTGTGAATGCCGGTACGGTGAACGTGGAGGGCTCATCCACCGTGAACGGGACCGTGACCTTCAGCGGTACCGTGAACGGAACGGGAACCTTGACGGCGGGAACGGGGGCGGCGGTGACGCTTTCCGGGTGCTTGGCAGAGTTCACCGGCACGCTGGATACCGGGAAGGACGGGACGATCACGCTGAGTAAACCGGATACCGAGGTGAAAGCATCGGTGGCAGGCAGCGGCACGCTGGATGTCAACTCCGGGGCTGCGGAGGAGGGGAAGGTCATCACCTTGGTCGAGGGGAAGCTCGGTGATGATAACGGAGGTCTGACGGTGAGGAATAGCGGAGAGGGCAAGTTGGTGATAGCTTCGGCGAGTTGCGGGGACGGATTGAGTCTGAGCTTCGGGGCTTCCGCCGGGAGCATCGTGTTGGGCAATGCCGGGCATGCGGTCACGGTGAACGACTTCCGTGGTGTGACCGACGGCACGGGGGACGTTATCCTCTCCAATGTCACGCTGACACCGGCGGACAACGGTGGTTTCAATAAGGGGAGTGCGCATTGGTTCGTGGATACCGCGGTACCGGAGACGGACGCTGCGGGGGCTCGCGCGATCGCCGGAGATCCTGCCGCCACGGTGGATATGGGTTGGCTGAGTGCCGATACTTTGGACGGCATCGCGGTGAACGCAGGCGGGTTGCTCACGAATGTTTCCGGGACGTACAAGGTGGGAACGGACAGGGAGCTCACGCTGCACTTCACGGCGGATAACATGGGAACCGATAAGAGCAAGATAACGCGCGGACTCATCAAGGGCAATGAGGGTTTCAATATCGTGTTCAGCGGTGGTGACGCGGAGGCGCAGGGCTTCCACCTAGAGTTTGACGAGACCGCGCTTCTCGCGGCACTGCGTGGGAGAAGTGACGAGAATACTGCGCTCTATCTGCTCGCGCTCGGAAGCGGGACGTGGAATGCCAAGGATGTAGGTCTGCAAGTCGATTGGTCGAAGTCGGGTTTGCTGGACATTGTGGTGGAGGATTCCGGATTCGATGAAGATAGTTTGTGGATTGTGGGCAGCACGAAGGACCTGTACATCGTGATGGATGATGAAAAGAGCGACCCTGCGGTCTCGACCTCCCCGGAGATTTTGGAGAGGAGACTCGCGACGGTGGTGACAGAAGGACAGACGCTCACCTTGAACTGGGCGGGAGGGGAAGGCACGGTGCACAACCTGCTGGGGGGACCGAACGCTGCTCTGAATATTACCGACACATCGGGTGCGGGGTTGACGGTGACCTTGGACAATGCCAAGCAGCCCCCCAGCGGAGAAATCAGCGATAGTCGCTACCCGGATCCGACTCCCGCTGTGGGACCGGACACTACCTTCGACGGGACAATCTTCGGTGACAAGGGGGTCCGTATCCGGAAGACCGGGACAGGGACGCTGACGGTAGGCGGGGATTACACCCTCGTGGACGGCGATACGCGGCTCGAGGCGGGTGCGCTGCGTCTGCGCGGAGCTAGTAACAGCATGAACAGCCTGACTTTCGCGTACAGCGGAGCGGGTGCGGAGGGGGAGGCGCGCGGGCTCCTGCTGGAGGGCGGAAACACGAGTATCGGCAGCATTGTGGAAGCCACAGATGCCGTGGGCACGGAGGACAATAAAGTGAGTCTCACGAACGGTGCCGAGCTCACACTGACGGGCAAGAGCACGCTGGCAAGTACGGCGATTACCGGTGATGAAAAGAGCACAGTGGAACTCGGTGACGGCGCGGAGCTGTCCTTGACCGGGGAGGCGAAAATTGATGGCATAGTGGTGGAGGTAGGTGACGGTGGCGCGCTGGACTTCGGGACGACGACGGCTAGCAAGCTTGCGAAGTTGAGCGGCACCGGCACACTGAAGAGCGCGGCGGACGGGAAGGTAACGGGGAAGGTAACGGTGGGCGGTGGTTCATTCTCCGGCACGCTGGCGAGTTCGGCGGAAGGCGGTGAGGCGGGAATCCTCGCGGTGGAGGAAGGAGCATCCTTCACCTTGGACAACGCGAAGTCTGTGGCATCCGCGCCGGACAAGGGGATGGATGTGCAGCTGGGGAAGGGCTCCGGACTGACGGTGAATGTGGGTGAGAAGAGCGGCATCGCGAGCGACACGCTGGTGCTCGGCGACATCTCCATCGGCGATGGTCGCCTGACTCTGAATTTCGGGGAGAAGAGCATCGGTCCGGACTTCGTCCGGGGCAATATTACCTCGGTGGGGTCTGAGGGGAGCCTGAAGTTCGAGAGCGATGGCAAGGTGACCAACGGCACGGTGGGCACGGGACTTACCGTCGACTCTGCCGCGTGGGAGGAGCTTCTCGACAGTGTGGAATACGGGGGCTCGGGATTCTTCCGGAAGGACGTCACCGCCGGTAAGGGTGAGGACGGCAAGGAGTTGGTGCTTAAGATAGAGGATGCGCGGAGGAATAAATTGAAGGATGCACTGGGGCAGGAGGCGCAGGGTTCGGAGAAGAACGCGCTGGCGGGGGCTGCGATGGTGTGGGACGCGTTCCTCGCGCGTCCGGAGGGAGAGACGAGACCGGGTTCGGACTTCGATGCCATGATAGATAATCTCGAGGCTAGGGTCACTTCCAAGAATACCGCCGGGCTTGCCGGTACACTCGCCGCGGCGGCGGGGGCTTCGATTTCGACACTCGGACCGGCTCTCGCGGAAGACCTGCACCGTCAGCTCACTACCATTCGCAACCGCACGACCACAATGGCGTACGAAGTGGGCGATGGAGCCGGTACCCGATTCCCGCTACGGCACGCTTGGATCGATGCCGAGACCGGCTACCACGAGTTGGATTCCGATGGGCTTGCCCCGGGGTACAAACTCACCGGTTGGGGCGGCACGGTGGGGGCGGACTTCGATATGTCCCGCCACTTGACGGCAGGGCTCGCGTTCACCGCCATGTACGGCGATTTGGACGCGGACGCGGCAGACTCCGCGACCGGGGATATGGATACCTATTACCTGAGCGCGTTTGCCCGCGTGTCGAGCGGCTCGTGGATTCACAGTCTCGTGCTGAGCGGCGGTGTGGCGGATGTGGAGCTGAACCGCACGGTGAATTACGGCGGCTTCTCTCCCTACCGGACGAACGGCAGCACGGATGGCTACGCCCTAGGTTTCTTGTATGAGGTGGGGTATACGGGGCTCGTCAACCGTCAGGGTACGGCGGCTCTGCAACCGATCTTCAACGTGGAAGTGCGGCATATCGCCCTCAAGGGGTACACCGAAACCGGGTCGGACGCCGGGGTGGATGTGGATGACATCGACCAGACCGTGCTGACCTTCGGTGCCGGTGCCCGCGCACAGTTCGCCGTGGGGGCGCATGCCTTCAACCGCGCGGCTGTCCTCGAAACTCGCGCCTTGCTCAAGGCGGATATGGGTGACCGCTCCGGGTCTGTCAGCAATGCCATCATCGGCAGTGCCACCCGCGCCGAGGTCGAGAGCGCGGAAGTGGGAGCTGTGGGTGTGGAAGCCGGGGTCGGCATCACCGTACCCCTCGGTACAAACGCCGGTAGCGTCTTCCTCGACGGCTCCTTCGAATTCCGCGAAGGCTGGACCTCCGCCAACGCCACCCTCGGCTATAGGATTAACTTCTGAAGCAAATAGGAAGTACGAGGTACGAAGTACGAAGTACGAAGTGGCAAAGCTGTGGCGGGAGGTGCGGGGTGGTGACGGGGGAATGTGTGCGGCGATGGTGTGTGTGGCAGTAGGGTGGAAGAGCAGCCGCAGGAGTCGAGGCGAACGCCGAGTGCGGAGCAGACGAGAAGTACGAAGTGGCAAAGCCGGGGAGTGACGTCTGCGTGATGCCGGAGTTTGGCGCGGGTTTCCCCAGCAGTGGGGCTGTCGCTCTATTCTAGGTATTTAATTTATTTGGGACGGATGTGGTGCGCGCGCCGTGCGGACCAACTTTTCGTAGAGCGTGAAGAGGTGGGAAACGCGCGCGGCATCATCCGCGAACTCGCGCCTGTAGGCGGCATCGACCGCGACATCGAGGATTTGGTGGGCGCGGCGGAGGTCGGGCGGCATGAGGAGCGGGTCGTAGAGGTCGGCGAGGGTGCTGGTGGGGTAGTTGTTGCGGATGTCGAGTACGACTTGTACGCGGGCTTCAATTTGCGACCGCTGGGCGGCGGTGGGACTCGGCCACGGGAAGTTGTTGTACACCACACCAGTGGAGTAGCGGTAGCCCACGCCGAGGCGACCGGCTACGGTGCGCATCCATGCCATGTGCATGGCGGAGGTGAGAAGTCCGAAGTGGTAGAGGGTGGCAGAGGGAACGATACGGAGGAGGCTGCTGGCAATGATGGATGCGTCACAAAATGCGATCGGTATGTACTCGCGATTATCGGATAAGACCTCCGGCACGGCGAGATATTTTCTCTGCGGCATGTTTTCAACGTGGAACCGGCGGGGATGGGAAGCAAGGGCACGCGTTGGTGCACTTTTGCTTGCCGCTCGGTAGGCTCTCACTCGCTCTACGCGTTCCATGCAACGCGGCAGTTTTTTTAGTTCCGTGGGCTCGGCATTTCCCAGCCACAAACAGTAACGTTTCTCACCGTGGAGCAGCTCGTGAGCTCCCATCCATTGTCGGAAATACGGAGCAGCATCGGGCTCCTCCTCCAAAAATGCTGCTTTTTCTTCCGAGGTAAAAAGGTAGTTACCGTCATCGATGGGTTTGTTGCCGATACTCATTTCCGGCACGTTACAGAGCGGTTTGCTCCGCCTATCGATGAAAATGTTCGGCGCATCGGCGAGGTAGCCGTTAATCTTCGCGACCGGGTGGGGGCTTCCCTCTTCGTCGAAGATGACGCAATGCTTCGGTTTCTGCGCTGTCATACCCACGATCACGCAGTGGACCGTTGCCGTGTCCTCTGCTTCGTTTGTCCACTTAAACGGGCGGTAGGCGAAGTCAATGTGCATGCCGTAGCGTTCTGTCAACGGACGCCAGAGGAGCGCGACGGATTGACCCTGCACGATGGAGTCGGTGGCAACGAGTGCGGTACGGGTGGTGGGGTTGGCGTGCATGAGCTGCGCGGCGCGGAGGAACCAGCCGGAGACATAATCGAGGTCCTCGGCACCGCGAATTCCCTGACAAACGCGCAGGAACCCGGCTTTTTGCTCTTTCTCCATGAAACGAGCCCCCACGAGGGGCGGGTTGCTGATGATGTAGTCAAGGTGGTGACCCGGCACGTTTTCCAGCCAATCTACGGCGAGGGCGTTGGCTTCGCGGATGTTGTCGTAGTTCTCGAGTGGCAGGAAGTCGGGCAGCTCCCTCGTGGTGAACTCCTGCGTCTTCTTCCACATTTGGGCGGTAGCTATCCAGAGGGCAGTCTTGGCTACCGCCACGGCGAAGTCGTTGATTTCGATGCCGTAGAATTGATTGATGGAGACGAGCGCGCCGAGGTCGAGGGAGCCTTGCTCGTCGGCGAGATTTCGCAGGGCTTCGTTTTCGAGACGCCGCAGGGAGATAAAGGTTTCGGTCAGAAAGTTACCGGAGCCACAGGCGGGGTCGAGGAAGGTGAGGGAGGCGAGCTTGGTGCAGTAGGCTTTGAGTTTGCGGGCACTGGCGATGCCGGACTTTCCCTTTTTCGCGAGAATGGCGGCGAGCTCGGCTTTCAGGTCATCCAAAAACAGCGGGTCAATGACCTTGTGGATGTTCTCGACGGAGGTGTAGTGCATGCCGCCCACGCGGCGGGTCCTCGGGTTAATGGTGCTCTCAAAGAGCCCGCCGAAGATGGTCGGCGAGATGTCCGCCCAGTTGAACCCGGCGGCAGCTTCGTCCTCGATGAGGGCGCAGAGCTCGGCGTCAAGGAAGGGCATGTAGTCCTTCTCCGCTCCTTCAAAGAGCCCGCTGTTGACGTGCGGGAAAGCGCGGAGTGTCGTGTCGAAGGGGTCGCGCTGTGTCGGCGGCACGTTGAGGGCACGGAAAAGTGTGAGCAGAAGGGCACGCTTGCCGGTCGCGTCTGACGCATCGCGTATGTAATCCAAGAATTGACCCTTGGCGAAGAGCCCCGCGTCATCGGCGTACAGGCAGAATACCAACCTCACGCAAAAGCGATTGAGCTGCCGGAGCAGGGCATCGTCTATTGGTTCCGGGCAGCGTGCGAGTAGCGCGTTGTAGATTCGGTCGATGAGCTCCCCTGCCTGAATGGAAAGCTGCTTCTCTTTCTCGATGCGGGCGGACACAGAGATGGGAGATTGCGGCATCATGATGAGAGGAGTATACCACGGGGCGCGGAAAATGCAAGACGAGTAAAGCGCGGACGCACACCTGTCCCAAATAGATTAAAGGCTTGGTGGTGGGCGGTGACTTTGGGACAGGAAGACACGGGGGTGATTAAGTACGAAGTACGAAGTGAAAGAGTTAGGCGCAACGGAGTTGTGCAGAGGGAGGTGGAAGAAGCAAAGCCGGAACAACGCGTGGGGATCAAATCCATGCACCTGCGATGTGGAAGCCCCCTCAGTACGCAGAGCGTCTGCAACCCGCATGGGGATTGACATTGCAGCGTTTCTCAAAAATTTTATTGGGACGCGTGTGGGTTGCGGCTACGCTTTGCAAACAATGGTCGCACGAGCGCGGGGAGGAGAGGAACGGTCAGAAATAAATTTCCACGTAAGGCGGTGTTCTCCGGGCGCGAGCTTGCAGAAAGCGAGCACGCGCAGCTTGTCGGATGCGCCGGTACTGTGTGGGCAGCAAATGCCTTGACCCGATGGGGCGAGGAGATGACCGCGCCCGCATTGCTCGAGCTCCAGCATGACGACCCAAATGCCGACAGACGCCCCGCGCAGCACGAGCGGTGCCTCGTAGCAGTTTCCCCGCTCGACCTTGCGCCATTTCATCGGGTGTGGGGTGCCGCACGTCGAGAGTTCTGCCCCGGGAGCGAGGGGGGCGTCCGCCGGACGCAGCTGTCGGCACGAGCGGAGGCGTTGCCAAGCCGCAAACATGGTTTGACCTGTCACCCAGAGAAGCACAGCCACTCCAAGTAGCAACCACGAGAGAGCGAGGCGTTCCGCCACCACCTGCTCCCCGCTCACCAGAGCCACAATCATCCCGATACAAACCGCCAGCATGACGCCCAAACCCACACGGAAACCCAGCACCATGCCGGGAAACAGGATGAACAGGACGGCGTACCTCACGAACAGACGCAAATTCAGCGGCGTGTCGCGGAGGAATTCGTTGCGGGATACGCGGTTGTACAGAGCTTGGAGCTCTCGTTGGGAAGTGAGGGCACTGAGTCTCATGCCGAGGTGTGCAGCACTTTCACCCGCATGGACAGCTCATGCGCGTCCCCGGCGTGTAACCGGATGCCCTCCGATGGCACGGCTGCGGTCTCTACCGCTAGGAATTGGCGGCTTGTCCCCGGTGCAATGTCCGACATGGATGCCGCTTCCTTTTCTCCGGGATTCCACACGACGCACGAGCGGGAGCCACCGCGTTCCAGCTGCAGCACACGTCCCCATGCCTCATCCCTCAGATAGATGACGCGTTCCGGTGGCACGGGATAGTAGATGCGGTTGATGGGACCGACCGGCACGAGCGGAGCTTCGCTGTGTTCCGTGACATCCTCCGCGAATTCTTGGAAGGGAACATCCTCCAGCCCCTCCACTTGGACATGTTCAAAGTCACTCACCGCATAGTAGCTGTGCAGCGCGGCGGAGAAAGGCATGGACTCCGGCACGGCTTGGGTGCGCAGGGTGGCATGCAACGTGTCCTTCCCCATTTGCAAAGTGTAGAGAGTTTCCGGCAGGTTCGGCAGGTGCAGGGCAAAGCGGAGCAGGGCTTCCCCGGCGGGGGACTCTGTCTTTTCGGTGAGTTC
This sequence comes from uncultured Akkermansia sp., assembly GCA_964459715.1. GTDB lineage: Bacteria > Verrucomicrobiota > Verrucomicrobiia > Verrucomicrobiales > Akkermansiaceae > Akkermansia. The sequence goes on along the minus strand of CAYWNS010000012.1, from coordinate 16,971 downwards.
CCAGTGAGAAACGCGAGCTATCCCGTGTTTGGGCATTTCCTTCGAGTTTGTGGGGTGTTTGCCGAACCAAGGCCAGCAGATGGGAACCCCTCCCCGAAGACCTTTCCCTTCAGCATACACCGCCGTACCACTCATGTAAAAGACGGGTCTTCCCCCACGGGGTGTCCAGTTCAGCACATGAGCCCCATACAAACAAACTTCCAAGAGTCCGAGCGAGGTTTCGACTCGTACGATGGGAAAATGCACGCCGTGTGTATTGTCTAGGCTGATCATGCGTTCATGATACCACGCTTCCTTTCTCCCTGCAAGTGCAAAGAAAGCGCGAAAGCGCAGCAATGCCTGCGTCAGCTCCCTGCGGCGAATCTACGACTCCGGCTCATCGTCTCTGCCGAGCATTGTACGGACATCATCGATGGTTTTGCCCATGTATTCATCCTTGGAATACACGCGTGGGGGCGGTGTGTTGTCGCGCCGCGTTTCAATATATCCGCTTTCCTCCGACCGAGAGTAGTAAGGGGTTTCCTTCGTGTAGAACTCCCCCTCCATGCCGCTTTTTTTGCCGGAGACGGCAGCTTGTTCCCGGGCATCGGCGTACACGTCATCTTCGCCGTAGATACCGCGACTACCTGTGGCAAAGGCAGGATGGAGTTGTCGATCCAATCGCTTTTCCTCGCTGGAGTACCGTCCGCTCATGCTGTAGGATTTGTCCGCTCCGGAATAGCTCCTGCCGCCCAAACTGCTCTCCCCGACCCCCGCGTAGTCTCCGGTCACGAAAGCTTTGTCGATACGTTCGGAATTATCCAACTTGCTCTGAAAACTGCTCACCTTGTTGGATACAGCCTGTGGTATCCCTTGCTCGGTCTTTTTTTCCGAGAATGAAGAGTTGAACTTTTCCTCCATGTAGTCGGCAAAATCCCGCTCCCCGCCGTCGTGTTCTTTCACGACATTCCCCTGCTCATCGTACACGGTGCGGACCGTCGCACACGCGCTGAGCAGACAGAGTACGCCCACTGCTGTCAACTGCCATCTCACTGCCCCCAACCTTACCCGCAACTACCGCCCCTTGTCAAGCTGAAATGTGCATCGTAAAATGCGAAGCGAAGAGGAAAAATCAATGCCGTCCGTGAGGTTGGAGCCTCCCTAGTACGCAGAGTGTGTGAAAATCGGGTGTCCATGGCGTGATGGGAAGTCCTATCCAACCTTCCCGAATGGCGCAGAAATATGCGGGGGCGGTTGTGTCACTCACTACCCTCCCTCGTGAAGAGTACCGGGTGTGGGGAAGCGAGGTACTCGCAGGTAGTTCGGTTTACCAAGTGATTACCGTGTCAACGATTTCACGTTGCTCTGCGTGGGTGCGACGTAGGTAGATGCGAGTTGTCTCGATGTTGGAGTGCCCCATGAGATCGGCAAGGAGGGCAATATCATTGAACTTCTCGATGAAATTCTTGGCAAATCTGTGACGGAAGGAGTGCGGGTAGACGACTTCCGCGTCTAATCCATACTCGATGCCCAGTTTTTTGAGTCTGCCGCCCAAGCCGGTAGCGGTCATGACCTTTCCTTGCCTGTTCAGGAAGATGAAGCCGCTGTCGATCCGTGAATCCCGAAGCCAAGTGAGGGCATCTTCTCGCAACGATTGAGGAATGTAGATACGCCTCGTTTTACCGCCCTTAGAATTGATGTCTAAGTAACCTTTGCGTACATGCTCTGCCTTGATTTTTAAGAGCTCGCTGACTCGCGCCCCGGTGGCGGCAAGGAAACGAACGATGAAGTACCATTTGGTACGTCCGCCCTTCAGGAGGGCATCGCGAAAGTATTCGTAGTCCGGCTGCGAAATGACATTCTCCAAAAAGGGCTTCTGCTGAAGCTTCACATGTGGGAGTTGCCACTGTTTTTTCCCGAGGTACTCCAGCCATGCGTTGATCCCGCATATCCGGTTGTTGACCGTCTTCACCTTGGCGGTCTCAATCAGATGGAGTTTGTACTGCTGGAGTTTGCTCGGCGTAACTTTCCCGTACAATGCCTGATACTGTTCAACGGCGAATAAGTACGACGCGATTGTATTCTGCGCCCTCCGATGAAGACGCAACCATTGTTCGAATGAGGTCTTAGTCATGCCCCCATTATAGAGGGATGCGCGCGAGGAGCGAATCCAGCTTCTGCACAATGTGAGACAATTCCTGCACCGGCGGAAGGGGAACTAACATCTCTTCCAAGTACGGTTTCCTGACGTTGTTGATACTTGTACCGACTGCGGCGGCGGCTATATAATCTCGGTAATAGTTTGACCGAAACACGAGCCACAATAGCTGCCGACAATAATCATTCACGGGGCGAATGATTCGTAGGAATCCTCCTATCTGAGTGCGGGGCAAATCCGATACCACGAAAGCAGCTCTACCGACACCCGTTTTACCCCCCGTTGACGCTACGATGACGATATCGCCCCTCCGTACTTGGTTCTTCCGGTTGGCGTATTTCTCCGGCAGGAACACATCATCCGGACGGAAAATGATCCCACCCGACTGCGTAAGATTGCCACCGCGAAGGATTCTTATCCCCTCGCCCTGTATATCGCTCTTGGCGTATTTAACCCCGCACACCGGTGACATCAGATTCCCCATTTTGGATAGAAACCAAGAAGTCGGGATGTCGAACGGCAACTTCCCCGAAACATCCCTCGCAGAGCCATTCGGGAAGGTTGGATAGGACTTCCCATCACGTCTCACGGGGCGGGATGTCGGTTTGCTGTGTGCCGCAGGAGAGAGATTGGGCACCGGTGCGGGCTCGTCGTGCGGAACTCGCGGGACGAGTTTGCCCCGGATGGCGAGGTCTAGGATGCGGGACTTGGCGGCGCGGCAGTCATTCTTCAGCGCGCTCTCAGCACCTTCGATGCGTTTTATCTGAGCGAAACACGCGTCGAGCTTCTCCACAATGCGCCGCTGTTCATCTAGGGGTGCGACGGGAAGCAGGAGGGAGTGCAGTCTCTCGGATGAAAGGTTCTGTATTCTGCGCTCGCTTCCCTCGAGAACTCCTGCCAGTTTGTAGAAATAGAACACGTAGAGATAAAAGCGCGTACACAGGGGAGAATAAGCCCTCAGCCGGTGGATATGATTTTGGATTCTCACGGGGACAGGAGATTGCCAAACCGCCGCTCTCCCGATATCGCCTCCCTCGCATACCAACAAATCTCCCTCCTGCGCGGTGCATTTTTCCAATTCCGCGTCGGTGAACCACATTTCTCTCGGGTGCGACAATTCGAAGCGATCCCAGTGGAGGTCAGAGGCTGTTATGTAGCTCAGTTTCGTCCCGGTATGATGGGACGCGTTGAGAGCTTTCCCCGTGTTGTGGCGAAAGATGCGCCCCAACCTACACCACTCCCAAGAAGCGGGGATATCAAAGGGAAGGCGGTCATCGATACACACCGCCTCCCGGTCATCCGCCGTTTCGTAGAAATGACCTTGGCGTCTGAAGATGCGCGATGTAGATGCGGGGGATTTCCGCCTTTCCGCCCGGAGGGGACGCGCGCGCCCGGCATCCTCGCACCGCAAAAGGGCGGCGGCGGATTCTTCGCCCGGCACCTGCGGAACCAGCTTTCCACGGACAGCCAAGCCCAAGAGTTTCGCGCGTAATGCCTTGGTGTCCATCATTCCTCCATGTTGCCGATGATGCGCTCGAGCTCCGCTAGGGCAGAGGCAAGGATGTCGCTCTGAGCTTTCATATCCCGGAGGATTTCATCCAGCGAGCGGTCATCCTCCTCGCTCTGCTTCATCCATTTGAAATCGAGATTCAGCCGCTTGTCCGAATAGACTCCGGCGACCGGAAACTTCCTCCACCTGCCATCGGGGTTTCGCTCGGAATACGACTCCTTCCTGTCCTCTCGGTGCCCTGAGCAATAGCACGCGACGAAGTCGTCTAGGTTATCGCGCCTGAGGGGTTTTGCGGCATGGGTGTGTTTGACGCCCGTCCTGTAATCATAAACCCATATATCCTTCGTTGTCCCCTTCTTATCAAAAAACAGCACATTTGTTTTGACACCGACGGCATAAAAAATCCCGGTGGGCAACCGGAGGATCGTATGAAGGTTGAAATCCCCGAGCAACCTCGCCCGCACCTTCACGGCAGCACCGCCGTCCACCAACACGCTGTCGGGCAGGATAACCCCGACCCGCCCGCCGGGTTTCACGATGGACATGATATGCTGCAGGAAATTGAGTTGGTTGTCCGAGGTCTTGATGAAGTCCCTACGGACGGCGGAAACCTCACCGCTCCCCTGCGGACGCGTGCCGAACGGAGGATTTGCGAGGACGACATCGAACATTGCTGTGCCGCAATGCTCCGTCAGGGAATCACGGCAGACGATGGGGCTCTCGTCGGTGCCGATGCCGTGCAGATAGAGATTCATGGAGGCAAGGGTGACGACCGGCGACGTATTGTCCGCGCCAGAGAGAGCGTGGTTCCGCAGAAAGTTCAGCTTTTCCGCATCTTGGCTTTGCCGTTTCATGTGCTCGAAGGCGGCGAGCAGAAAACCGCCCGTCCCGCATGCCGGATCAGCGACCGTTTCGGTGATTTTCGGGTCGATGACATCAACCATGGCGTGTACCAACGCACGCGGCGTAAAGTATTGCCCGGCACCGCTCTTCTGATCCTGCCCGGTTTTTGCGAGGATAGCCTCATAGAGGTCTCCATGGAAATCTCCGTCCGGCATATACCAATTCCCCGCCGCCACCATGTCCACGACCTTTTCCAGATGCGTCGGCGTATGAATTTTGTTGGTTGCGTCGGCAAAAATGGTCCCGATTAAACCGTGCTTCTTTGCGAGCACCCGGAGTATCTCATCGTATTTTGCGACCAAATCTGCCCCGCGCAGACCGGCGAGGTCCCGCCATTTACAGCCACCGGGAATGGCACTGTTGAGCCCTCGAGACTCCCGTTCATCATCCATTTTCAAGAACAAGAGGTAGGTCAACTGGGTGACATAATCCGTACACCCCACCCCGGCAGCTGCCAGTACATTCGCAATATCCCATACCTTTCTAACCATGGGCACCCCATCGCTTGTCGGAACTTTCTTCACCATATACCTATTCTGTGCTCAATCCCTGCTCGGTGCTCATGCCTGCATTCTAGCGAAGTCGCGGGAAGTGTCAAGCCCACATGCCTATCCCGGAGAAATTAGGTGCTTAGTGGTGTGCGCGGGTGGGGTAGCGTGCGTGGTGAAGCGGTGCGGATGTGGTGGGTGGATGAAAAAAATCGAAAATAAATCTCGCGTTACTGTCCAAAAGGGGATACGACTAGTCAGCTATGGCAGATGAAGAGAAAGAACACGCGGGAATGATTCCGTGTTACGGTCCGGGGATGAAGATAACGCGGTGGATCACAAAGGAACAAAGCGAGTTGGAGGACGCCGACTTCGACGAAGAGTACATGTGTCCGAAGCCTATGGCTGCATTGTTGAGGCGGTGCCGGGAGCAGCAGATGAAGAAGTCCGCCTCACAGCACAAGTTGCAACAGCCCAGCTCAATGCCGTCTTTTCCGGCATAAAGCCAGCTTTCCTCGAGACCATACAAGGCTTCACAGAGTCCCTTGCTGCGTCCCTCCCTCTTGGTTGCTATTACGCACGCCTTGAAAGTGGCTTAGACTGCATCTACAACGCTGCTGCCGTGGCGCAGGAGTGCAACTTGCCTCTAGGTGCAGATGTGCATGCCTACGTGGTAAATGCCCTCGAGCAGGGTACCTATGGTCGCGTCCTTGGCTACGGCATGGAAACCGCATACAAACGCCCCGGCTTCTACGTCAAAATCAAAAGAAATGGCAAAACCTTCTTCGGTTTCATGACCTCCCCTGTCCGTGTCATTGCCGAAAAATACGCAGACGCACGACTCAATGACCTCCTCGAAGAATTCCCCGGAGACCAATGGGATGCGATCCTCATCTATAGACCCTGACTCGCCCTCACGTGCCCCGGCAAACCTGTCCCCAGAAAGTGAGACGTTGGGTGCCGGGCGGGAAGGAAGAAGAACGAGCTAGGGGAAATGAAGGAGAGAATGAGGTGCAGGACGGGAAGAGGGGAAGATGAACAACCGTAGGCGGCGGGGCAATAGCCAAGTACAAAGTACGAGGTACGAAGTAGAAAATTGGCGCAACTCCGCTGCGCGGGATGTGGCTGCGAAGCCGGAGAGGATGGTGCGTGGTGATGCAGTGCGGGCGTTTCCTGCGATCGGTTTGGATTTGGTTTTGCTTTTTTCGCTGCCTTGTGCTATACTTATTGCAGCATGGCACCGACGTCCTCCAGCTCCGCCGCCGCTTTCGTTGATAAGTGGCTTCGCGAGCCCGGTAACGAGAAGCAGCAGACCTCTTCGTTCTGGAGTGAGCTTCTGCATGATGTCCTCGGCGTTGAGCGTCCGACCGATGTTATCGTATTTGAGTACGCCGTCAAATGCGATGGTGCCACGCGTTACATCGACGCCTACCTGTCCGAGGCACGTGTACTCATTGAGCAAAAGAGCACGGACGTCGACCTAGCGGCGGAGACTGTGCAGTCTGACGGCACGGTGCTTACCCCCTATCGACAGGCAAAGCGGTATGCGGACAATCTGCCCTTCAACCGCCGCCCACGCTGGATACTCACCTGCAACTTTCGAGAAATCCGCATCCACGATATGGATCGGGAGCGACCGGAGGCAGAACCCATCATCATCACCCTGCGGGAAATTCCGGCACAGGTTCACGCGCTGCGCTTCCTCACCGAAGGAATCTCTGAAACCGCGCGTATCGAGAAAGAGAAGCAGCTTTCGATTCAGGCGGGTGAACTCATCAGCCGCATCTACAATGCATTGCTGGAGCGGTGTCCGAAGCCGTTGACGGATTCACATTTTCAGATGCTCAACCGCTTCTGCGTGCGCCTCGTCTTTTGTTTGTACGCCGATGACGCCGGACTCTTCGCCAAGGGTCAATTCCTAGATTACCTGCGCCGACCATCCGACCCAGAGGGGAAGCGTTCTCAACTGCTCAAGTTGTTTCGAGCCCTCAACGTGCCGCCCGCGCGGCGCGATCCCTTTGATACGACACTCCTCGCATTTCCGCATGTGAATGGTGGGCTGTTTGAGGGAGTGGAGAAGGATTATGTGCCGATGTTTGATGCTGAACTTTGTGCGCTGATTGAGGATGAGGCGGCTGCCGGGTTTAATTGGGCGGATATTTCGCCGACGATCTTCGGGGGACTCTTTGAGAGTACCATCAACCCGAAAAAGCGGCGCATGGGAGGGATGCACTACACATCTGTGGAGAATATCCACAAGGTGATCGACCCGCTGTTCCTCGATGATCTGAAAGCCGAACTCGCCACCATCCTCGCGAGGAAGGAGAAGTCCGGGACGGCGCGGGCACGGAAATTGAAAGCGTACTGCGCGAAGTTGGCGTCGCTGACCTTCCTCGACCCGGCGTGTGGGTCGGGAAACTTTTTGACTGAGACATTTATTTCGCTGCGGAGGTTGGAGAATGAGGCATTGCGACACCTCGCGGATGGGCAAGGGGCACTCGATCTCGGCGCGCTCGTGTCCATCAATCAATTCTACGGGATAGAGATCAATGATTTCGCGGTGGCGGTGGCGAAGACGGCACTGTGGATAGCAGCGGCGCAGATGTGGAAGAAGACGCAGGAGTTTACGACAAAGGAGCTGCCGGATTTCCTGCCGTTGGAGAGTTACGACAACATCCGCGAAGCCGATGCTCTCCCCACCGACTGGCTGGAGAACGTGCCGGAGCGGCATTTGGACTATATCATCAGCAATCCGCCCTTCGTGGGGGCACGTTTCATGGAGAAGGAGCAAAAAGCCGGGCTTTTGGGCGTATGTCAGGGGATTCGCGGAGCCGGGGACCTCGACTATGTCGCCGCTTGGTTTTTCCGAGCCGCGCAGCTCATGCAAGGCGATCCCACCACGCGCACCGCGCTGGTCGCCACGAACTCCATCGTGCAGGGGCAAACCGTCGCGCTCCTCTGGCGGCCGCTGACGGAACGCTACGGTATACGCATCGACTTCGCCTACCGTTCGTTTAGGTGGACGAACGAAGCAGAGGATATGGCAGCGGTCCACTGCGTGATCGTGGGCATGTCGGCGCAAAAGTCGGGCAAGTGTACTATCTTCGATGAGGCGGGGAAACCTCACTCTGTCGCTCGAATCAACGGCTATCTCGCCGACGCGCCGGACATATTCATCGACAAGCGGAGCCGCCCGCTCTGCGATGTGCCGGAGATGGGCATCGGCAACAAACCTATCGATGACGGCAACTACCTCTTCACACCCGAGGAAAAGGCAGCCTTTTTGGAGAAGGAACCCGGTGCCGCTCCGTTTTTTCGGCGATGGATGGGTGCGCGCGAGCTGCTTCACGGGGAGAAACGCTATTGTTTGTGGCTTGGGGATGCCGAACCAACGGAATTGAAAAAACTGCCGCGTTGCGTGGAACGTATAGAGCGGGTGAGAGTCTACCGGGCGGCGAGCAAGGGCGCGCCGACGCGTGCCATTGCTTCTACTCCTCGTCGGTTTCACGTTGAAAACATGCCGCAAGGGAGTTATCTTGCCGTGCCGGAAGTCTCATCCGAAAATCGTGAATACATCCCGATAGCGTTTTGTGACGCGTCCACCATTGCCAGCAATCGACTCAAAATTGTTCCCGACGCTACACTCTACCACTTCGGAGTACTCACTTCAGCTATACATACTGCTTGGCTGAGAACTGTTGCGGGATACCTCGGAACGAGTATTAGCTACTCCATAGGCATTGTCTACAACAACTTCCCGTGGCCTACCCCCACGGACGCCCAACGGACACAAATCGAAGCCTGTGCGCAGACCGTTTTAGATGTCCGTGCCAAGCACCCGGAGAGCACACTCGCGGATCTCTACGACCCGCTGCTCATGCCGACTGATCTCTGCCGTGCGCATAGGGCACTGGATGCCGCCGTGGATGCCGCGTACGGGCGAAAGTTTGCGGATGAAGCTGCAAGGGTAGCGCACCTATTTACGCTGTACGAACAAGGGACCGGGCAGGAAAGGGGGAAGGAGAACGACCGTAGGGGGCGGGGCGGTCGCTAAGTACGAAGTACGAATTAGAAATTCCGCGCAACCCCGTTGCGCAAGGAAAGGGCGCAGGGCAGGAACAATGGTGCGTGGTGGGGCAGCGTGGGCGTGCGTGGCGAGGGGGGGAAATGGAGGGGAGAACGATCGTAGGGGGCTGGGCGGTTGCTAAGTACGAGGTACGAGGTACAATGTGGCAAAGCCGGGAAGTGGCGGGCGTGGTAGGCAATGGATGCGTGTGGGGAAAACGTGTGTGATGGGAGGTGTTGAATCACCACGGCTGTAACCGCAGCGTGTCATTTGTGATGAACAGTGATGCCACGCGAGTATCCCTTCATGTATCCGCCTACCACGTGCGTACCAACCTCACGGGTGCATAGATTTAGTTCCCACACATCGTTTTGCTTTACCTCCTCCCGCCCTACCCGCGCAACCTCGTTGCGCCTAACTCCTTCACTTCGTACTTCGTACCTCGTACTTGATCACCCCCGTGTCTTCCTGCCTTAAAGTTACCGCCCGCCACTAAGCCTTTCATTTATTTGGGACAGGTGTGGTATGGGTTTTGAAATGTCTTGCCAAGTGGGGGGAGCGGGTGTATGCTAATCTGCGGGTGAGGCATCGGGCTGCGGGGAGGGGGTATGGGGGAAGGGCAGGGCGGTGCCGCACGGAAACGACAGATTTCTGAAATATGACAGCGAACCAAAAGAGTTTTTTGAAAATTGCCATCGTGTTGGTGATCAGTATATCGATGTTGATGATACCGTTTGAGGCGATGGGGGTGCCGGTGAATCCGGTGCAGGCGAGGGTGGTATCGTTGTTTGTGTTTGCGGCTTTGATGTGGATACTGGAGCCGATACCCATTTGGACGACCTCGACGTTGGTGATAGCCATCGCCTTGCTGGGAATTTCGAACCAAGCACTGACTTTCCTGCGACCGGAGAGGTACGACAAGACGGAGGTGAACGCCATCGTGCAGGAGGCGATTGGGAGCGGCGGGGCTGTGACGGCGCAGACGATTGCGGACGTGCAGAAGAGCGTGAATGAACGCCTCAAGAAAAAGACCATGCTCAACGAGCAGGAGGTGCGCATGACACTCGGGTACCAGATCATGGACTACAGCGAGAAGGCGGAGAGCCAAGGAGATGCCGCCGCCGCGCAGCAGTTGAGAGAGGCGCACCATCGGCTGTACGAGGGAGGCATCACCGAGCGGATCAAGGCACTGAAATTCACCAATGTCATGCAGCAAAAGAGCACGATGGCGACGTTTGCCGATCCGATTATCATCCTCTTTTTGGGAGGATTCTTCTTGGCGGCGGCAGCCACAAAATACCGGCTCGATATCAACTTGGCAAAGGTACTGCTGAAGCCCTTCGGAAAGGACCCGAGGTATGTGATGCTGGGGCTCATGGTGGTAACCGCCCTGTTCAGCATGTTCATGAGCAACACGGCGACGGCGGCGATGATGCTCGCCATCCTGACGCCGGTGCTCGCTCTGTTCGGACCGGAAGACCGGGGGCGGGCGGCGTTCGCGCTCTGCATCCCGATAGCGGCGAACATCGGAGGTATCGGCACACCCATCGGTACTCCGCCGAATGCCATTGCTCTCAAGGCGATGCAGGATATGGGGCTGACGATCACATTCGGGAAGTGGATGCTCTTCGGCGTTCCCTTCGTGATTATCATGTTGCTGGTGGGCTGGTTGATCCTAGTCAAGATGTTCCCCACGCAGCAAAAGGAACTGACCTTGGAGGTGGGCGGTAAGTTCCTGAAGACCCCGAAAGCCATCATCGTGTATGTCACCTTCACCGTGACAATTGCCCTATGGTGTTTCAGCGATATACTCAAGCTCGGACTGGACTCGAACACCATCGCCATCATCCCCATCGCCGTGTTTGCCGCCACACGCGTCATTACCAAAGAAGACCTGCGCGCCATGAGCTGGGATGTTCTCTGGTTGGTTGCCGGCGGCTTTGCCCTCGGGGTCGCGCTGCAAGAGACGGGATTGGCAAAGGATATGATCGATGCCATCCCCTTCGGCACGTGGAATCCGATGGTGCTGATGATCGGCGCGGGCTTCATCTGTTTGTTCATGGCGACATTTATGAGCCACACGGCGACGGCTTCGCTGCTGATGCCCATACTCGCCGGGGTAGCCGGGGCGATGGTGCAGTCCGGCAGCATGGACGACGCGGGCGCGATCGGGCTGCTCTGCTCGATAGCGTTTGCTTCCTCGCTGGGGATGGCACTGCCGATATCGACCCCGCCGAACGCGCTGGCGTACGCCACCGGTTTGGTGGAGCAAAAGGGGATGGCGATCTCCGGGACAATACTCTGTCTGCTGGGGCTCACCATCACATTTGCTCTGATGTATTTCTTGCAGGCGATAGGATTCTTTGCCGGATGAGCCGATGATCTCCTTGCCGGACCATATCATGCGACCGCTCAAGCGGGTCAATCGGGTCTATTTTACAGACCCGGAGCGGATACTCGCCGTTCCGGCGGGCGGGGTCTTGGTGCGGCAGGATGAAGAATGCCACCGCGTGTTTTTGGTGCTGCGGGGTACCTTTGTCGCCTATCGCCGCTCGGAACGACTGGAAGGCAGCGGGTTACCCGGTGAGACACAGGTGCGCGGGCACGAGGTATTCCGGGCGGAACCGAGGTCCTACGTATGCGTGCAGTCGTTTTTCTCGCGTTCCTACCACAGCAGTTACTACATTGTCGCGCTGGAAGACGCGGAGGTGGCGTACATCGACGAGAGTGTGGAGGCGGTGGAACCGGAAAAATACGGGACACTCGAGCAGCAATTTATGCCGGTGTTGGTGCATGAGCTGGCGGCGCGGAACTACCGTATTTTCACGCACGTGTCGGAGAAGGAAGAGGCGGTGAGGTTGTTGCAACGCGCGGAAATGGCATCCACGCTCGCGCAGCTCTCGGCAGGCATTGCCCATGAGCTGAACAACGCGGTGGGAGTCATCGGACGCCGCGCGGATTTTGTGGCGCAGAACCTCGCTGAATTCTTGGACGCGGGAGAGACGGGGGCGGCAGAATTATTCCGGATGGGGCTGAACGAGGAAGCTTTCGTGACAGCGGCAGAGCTGCGCGGACGCGCCCGAGAGATGGAGCGAAACTACGATTTACCGCAGGATGCCGCCAAGGTGATGGCACATGCCGCGCGGGACGCCGATGAAGTGAAGCGACGCGGCGGCGCAAAGTTTGTGGCACTGGTGCGCCGCAATTACCGTTTTTGGGAACTCGGACACGACCTGAGGGACTTACAGATGGCGGCGCGGCACGCTGCGGGTATTGTCCGCGCTGTCAAGTTGCTTGGCGGTGGCTCGAGCACACGGACGGACGGGGTGGATGTGAACCAAACGGTGCGCGACGCCCTCAATCTGTTGACCAACCGCGTGAAGACGATTGCCGTGGAGACGGACCTCGGGGAGTTGCCCGGAATTCACGCGGATGTGACAGAGCTCGTGCAGCTGTGGACGAATATCGTGAAGAATGCCTGCGACGCCATGGAGCAGGGGGGAACTCCCGAGCCGCGTTTGCGCGTGGAAACTCGCCACATCCACGCCGACGGACTGAAGTTGCTGCCGACAGATTATGTGGCAGTCAGTATTTCGAATAACGGACCGCCCATCCCCGAGGAGCTGCGCGATAAAATTTTCCAACCGAGTTTTACGACCAAGAAATTGGGGCTCGACTTCGGGCTCGGGCTCGGGCTTTCCATCGTTCGCCGCATTGTCGACAGCTACGGCGGTACCATCGAACTTCACAGTACTGATACTTCTACTACGTTCACTATCAACCTACCAACCACTCAAATCCATGGATAAGCTCTATATCATCTGCGTGGATGACCAACCCGAGGTGCTGGACTCCGTGCTGCGCGACCTCCGACCCCTCGCCCCGCTCGTACGTACCGAGGATGCCTCCGGTACCGAAGACTGCCTGCGCTTAATCGACCAAATCGACAGTGAGGGCGGGCACGTGGCGATTATTATTTCGGACCAAGTGATGCCCGGGGGAAGCGGGACCGACCTGCTGGGGAAGGTGACCAAAGACCGCCGCTTCCGCCACACGCGAAAGGTGCTGCTGACGGGGCAGGCGACGCACGCCGACACCATCAACGCGATCAACGAAGGGCAGGTCGACAATTACGTCGAGAAGCCATGGGAGGCGGAGAAGTTGTTGGCGGTGGTGAAGCGGCTTCTGACACTGTACGTGTTGGAAGCGGGGCTCGACTACAAGACATACATGGGTGTGCTCGACGCGCAGACGCTTTTCTCAAAACTTCACTGACCGGCATCTATGAAAAAGTGCGCGATATGGTGTGTGGCGGTTGCCGTGTGTTCACTGGCTCAGGCGGCAGGAACTCCCCCCCAAGGGATGGCGCAGCCGGTTGCGGTAACGCAGGTACAGGGGGGCTCGGACGCGGGGACAGCAACGGACAGGATGGTGGCGGCTACCAAGAAGGCGATGACCCTCTACGAATCGCCCGAAGGTTTTGTGCGGAAGGTGAAGGTGTCGTGGATTGAGCAGTTCCAAGTGGCAGGCGTCCAACCCAATGGCAGCAATGGGTTGTGGTTGAAATCCGGGGCGTCCCCCGTCAATCAGGAATTCCGACGCTCGTGGGTGGGGCTAACGACTAATTTGGCGGGCGATACGACATTCCGGACGTGGTTGCGGGTGGGAGGTTTGCCGGAGCGGGAGACCTTCGCGGCGGGGCATACAAAGCGCAATTTCAGCTACACGAGTCTCTTTGAAATCTGGCTCAAGAAGGATAATGCCGCCGGGGTCAAGGGGCTCAGCGTGCAGGTCGGTAAAATTAAGTCGCTGTTCACCACAGATTATTCGACGCTCAGCTCAGTCATTCCCTGCATCGAGCGTTCGGTCATCTCCAATCAATTCGCGCAGGATTCAAACTGGGGGGTGGATGTGACCTACGCTCCCTCCAAGGCGGATAAGGTATACGTCCAGCTGATGGCGAATGATCGGGCGAGTTCGAGCAAGAACCTCGGTCATGCCGATGTATACCGGGACGGGCGCGGCGTGAAGGGAGAGTTCGGGTGGGAGGACCGCTGCTTCGTCATCCTCGGTGCCTCGCATAAGTTCGCCGAAACAGAGGGCAGCTACCAGATGCTCTCCGCCCAGTACCTGCACGACTTCGATAACGCCTACCACGGCAAGCACACCCCCGGAGCAAATTACTACGGCTTGGGCTTCCTCGATGCCGTCTCGCTGGGGTATGAGTGGAAGCAAAACCGCTTCACCCTGCTCACCAACCTCGTCTCGGCTTTCGAGCAGCAAACGGGTAAGGGTTCCAACAATATCGGCATCCAGATTCAGCCGATGTATGCCCTGAGCCCCCACGTGGACCTCATCTTCCGCTACACCGGCATGACCGGTCACGGGGCTTGTAAACTCTCCGCCGATCGTTATATCTGCACTCAAACGGTCACCCCCGCTTGGGTCGATAGCATCAATACCTTCTACCTCGGTGCTGATTTCTACCTCTCCGCCAAGGATAAAAACGCAATGAAGTGGATGGTCGGTGCCGAATATACCACCGCCCGCTCCGGCGGCTCAGATTGCTATAACGGCTGGACCCTTTCCTCCGCCATCCGCTGGAGCCTTTGAGTAGTTCCGTGAGAAATTGAATGCCTAGAGTAGAGCGTGACTTTGTTGCGGGAAAACGGAGAGGTGATTGAGTACGAAGTGAAGGAGTTAGGCACAACAAAGTTGTGCGGGAGAGTTGGAAGGAGGGAAACGGCGCGAGGGGAATAAATCCATGCACCCGTGAGGTTGAAGCCCCCCTAGTACGCAGAGCGTCTGCAACCCGCATGGGAATTAGCATCGTAGCGTTTTTCGAAAATTTTATTGGGACAGATGTGGCAGGACAGAGAGCTTAAGAGTTTTTTCCTTGCCGTAGCGCAGATTGGATGGTAGACTGACGTACGCGGAAGGATGCTGGAAGCACGAAACATAAGTTTGGGAGTAGAGAACGGGGATGAGTCCTTGTTCTTGTTGAGCGAGGTGAGCTTTTGCATACCTCGGGGGCATTTCGTGGCAATCGTGGGACCCTCCGGTTGCGGAAAGACGACGCTGCTCAAAGCCATAGCGGGGATCAGGGATGTAACGGACGGGATGCTTATTTGGGAGGGGCGTGATTTGTCCGAAGAAGGTGACTTTGAACCGCACGAGATAGGGTATGTCCCGCAGTTCAGTATAGCATACGATGAGCTCACGGTGGACGAGAGCATTGAGAGTGCCGCGCGCCTGAGGGTAAAGGCTGATGAGGAAGCACTCAATGACCTCATTGACAATGTGCTTGCGGAGACGGGGATGACAGAGATAGCAGACCGCCAAGTGAAGCTGCTGTCCGGGGGACAAAAGAGGCGGTTGGCGTTGGCAATGGAGTTGGTAAGCAGTCCGAGAATTTTGCTGTGCGATGAGGTGACGAGCGGATTGGACCCGAGGGCCGAGCGCGAGATTGTGCAGCTCTTGCATGACCTGAGTCGGAAAGACGGACGCATCGTCATTTTGGTCACACATAGTTTGGCGCAGATGGAGCTCTATGACAGCATCATGGTGTTGGCGCAAGGGAATTTAGCCTACCATGGTTCTCCGCATGCTATGTGTCATTACTTCGGTGTGAATGATTATGAGTCGGTGTACCCACAGTTGGCACGTCGTGCTCCGGAGGAGTGGCGCATCAGCTGGCTCAAGCACCGTATCGCTTACTACAAACGACTTGAGACAGAGCATATCGAAAAATATCGCAAACTCGGGCAACAGCCACCCCCGCCCGAGTCGACAGATGAGGAAGAAACGACATTGCCGGGGTTTTGGACACAGACAGCGCAGTTGTTACGGCGCAGGTTCATGATACTCACGCGCGATCGGACGCAGCTTTTGCTGCAGATTGCGATGATCGTGGTGTTCCCTATACTTGTGGCATTGTTTTCGAGCAAGGGGCAGGACCAGTTGCTCATCCTCACAGATACAACGGGGAACGATATCGCCGCAGACATTCAGGCGAGGCAGGACCAAGCGGAGGTGCGCGCTAGGGTCGGATCGGCTGTGTCGGGTATTATCATGTTTGAGATAATACTCTTAGGACTGATGGGCTCCAACAACGCATCGCGCGAAATTGCCGGGGAACGTCTCATCGTGGAGAAAGAAAAGTTTGCGGGAATGCGCGTGGGGGCGTACATCGCGTCGAAGGTCTCATATTTAAGTTTTCTGGTCATCCTGCAAAGTATATGGATGTACGCCTTTGTTCAGTTTTTCTGGCAATTTCGTGGAGATGAACTCAATCATTTATACTTTCTTGTGCTGGCGAACGCGGCTATGACGAGCGTATGTTTGGGTATATCTGCCAATTGCAACACACCCGACCGCTCGTCCCTACTGAGCATATACCTCGTGGGGTTTCAGTTGCCGCTTTCCGGAGCTGTGTTAGCTCTGCCCGATGTTGTAGAAACAATTACTCAACCGTTTATTTCTGCGTACTGGGCGTGGAGCGGCAGCATCGAGGGCGGTCTCAACCAAGATGTACTCAAAGCGGTAAAGAGTATTGTGCAAACGAGTTTCAGCTCCGATTGGTTGTGTCGCATCGTGCTCTGGGGACACGTCTTGGTGGGGGTGTTTTTGACGTGGATTGGGTGCCGGAAAGCGAAATGGGACTGAACTACCACATCTGTCCTCAGTAAATTAAGGGCTTAGTGGTGGGCGATGGTCTTGCGGCAGGGAAACGGGGAGGGGATTAAGTACGAGGTACGAAGTACGAAGTACGAAGTGTTAAAGTTCGGCGCAACGGAGTTGCGCGGGTGTGGTGAAAGGACGCAAAGCGAGAAAGAGGCGTGGGGCATATATCCATGCAGTCGTGAGG
>CAYWNS010000011.1:0-36794 GCA_964459715.1 uncultured Akkermansia sp. | reverse complement strand
AATCCCGGATTTAATTTTTTTTGTCATGAGGTGCATTTCTACTTGCAATGCACATCGTCTCGACGCATGGACAATTTACGTTGACAAGGCGGGGGATGTCTTGTACACTGTGGGCGCAGTATGGAAACGCCCGAAACGCAGGCAGATCTCTCGGTGCTCGACACGGCGGCTTTGCGCAGTCGTTTATCCGAGCTCGGGGGCTATCTTTGACCTCGCCCACATGGAGGAGCAGGTTAATCATTTGGAACAGCGTATGAGTGCGCCGGAATTCTGGGATGACCAAGAAGCGGCGCGGTCGCTCATGGCGTCGGTGAATCCTCTCAAGCGGCGGCTGGAGCAGTATCGTTCCCTCGAAGCCGACTTGGCGGATGTGGAAGCGGCGGTAGAGTTGGGGAGGGAAGAGCCGGAATTGGCATCGGAAGCCCTCAATGAATATAAGGTGTGGGTGAAAAAGCTCGAGGAGTTTGAGCTGTTGACACTCTTGAATGGGGCGCACGACGCAGCCGGTTGCTACATCACGATACACTCCGGAGCCGGTGGAACTGAGGCGTGTGACTGGGCGAGCATGTTATTGCGTATGTACCTACGCTACTGCGAGCGGCACAACTTCACCGCAGAAATCATGGAAAGCACCGACGGGGATGAAGCGGGGCTGCGGTCGGTGACCGTGAAAGTCGGCGGCGAATACGCGTACGGTTACCTGAAAAACGAGCGAGGTATCCACCGGCTCGTGCGGATGAGTCCGTTTGACGCAGCGGGGAAACGTCACACCTCCTTTTGCTCGCTGGACGCCACGCCGGACGTCTCCGACGACGTGGACATCGAGGTGAAGGATGCCGATGTGAAGATGGATACTTACCGCTCCGGCGGCAAGGGCGGGCAGAATGTCAACAAGGTGGAGACGGCAGTGAGGCTTACGCATTTGCCGACAGGGATTATCGTGGCATGCCAGACTCAGCGTTCGCAGCTGCGCAACCGAGAAGAAGCCATGCGGATGCTTAAGGCTCGGCTCATTCAACTGGAGGAGGACCGCAAGCGCGCCGAAGCTGACCGTCAGTACTCGGAGAAAGGAGACATCGCTTGGGGGAACCAAATTCGCTCTTACGTGTTTCAACCCTACCAGATGGTAAAGGACTTACGTACAGGCGTGGAGAGCAGCAATATCCAAGATGTGATGGACGGCAATTTGGACGCCTACATCGAAGCCATGCTTCGCCATAACGCCAATTCCTGAGCATCCCGGCAACCATGTTGCGCCAAGTCTGTCCCAAATAAATTAAACGCCCAGAGAAGAGAGATGGCTTTGTCGTGGGAAAACACGGAGGAACGGAAGTACGAGGTACGGAGTACGAAGTACGAAGTGAAGGAGTTAGGCACTGCGCATTTGCGCAAAGGGAGGTGGAGGATGCAAAGCCGAAACGACGCCCGGAAACCAAATCCAC
The DNA here is from genome assembly GCA_964459715.1 of uncultured Akkermansia sp. Taxonomy (GTDB): domain Bacteria; phylum Verrucomicrobiota; class Verrucomicrobiia; order Verrucomicrobiales; family Akkermansiaceae; genus Akkermansia. The sequence continues at coordinate 35,352 of CAYWNS010000011.1, read as the reverse complement.
GCAATCACAAGGTGGATACCTCTCCGGTACGTAGAGCGTGTGTAACCCGCGTGGGGATTAGCATTGTGGTGTTTCTCGAAAATTTTATTGGGAGGGGTGTGAGGTTGTGCTCTGTCCATGTGAATACTTCGGTTGGAACCGTGCTGCCGCCCACGCGGAAATGTCGTTTTCGTACGCTGTGTTATGCTCGAGTTTGACGTACTCACCCTGTTCCCCGAAATGGTGACTGCCCCGCTTTCGCAGAGTATCATGGGGCGTGCCGCCGTCAATGGCTTGATCTCCGTCCGCGTTCACAACATCCGTGACTGGGCGCATGACAAGCATCACCGCACCGATGATTATCTGTGTGGGGGAGGGCAGGGGATGCTCATGATGTGCGAGCCCATCTTTGCCGCCATTGAACAACTGCGGCGCGAGCACACGAAGGTGCTGTTCATGACCCCGCAGGGCAGCGTGCTCACCCAGCGGCTTGTGCGCGAGCTGGCTGCCCCCTGCATGACGGATGCCGCCGCTGCCGTCCATTACATCATCCTCTGCGGTCATTATGAGGGCGTGGATCAACGCGTTGTGGACTCTTTGGTGGATAAGGAAATATCCATCGGTGATTACATCCTGACCAACGGGGCAATAGCCGCCGTGGTACTGATCGACGCGATCTCGCGTCTCGTCCCCGGTGCCCTCGGCGATGAACGCAGCAGTGAGGATGAATCTTTCGCCGAAGGTTTGTTGGAAGCACCGGCATACACAAAACCGAGTGATTTTCGTGGGGCAAAGGTGCCGGAGGTGTTGCTCTCCGGAAACCACCGAGCTATTGCCGAATGGAAGAGGGAACAAGCCCTAGCCCGCACCCGTGCCAACCGCCCGGATTTGTACGAGGCATGGGTGAAAAGGAAAAAAGATAAAACGCTTAGTGGTAGGCCTGCAAATGGGAAGTACGAGGTACGAAGTACAATGTACGAAGTGGCAGAGCCGGGGAAGCGCGGGAGTGGTAGGAATGAGGGGCGCGGCGGGAAGTGATGTGTGCAATGGAAATGGTGGGAGCAGCACGGATGTGACGGGGAGAATGGGAAGTACGAAGTGGCAAAGTCGGGGAAGGGCGGGAGTGGAGGAGTGAAGGGCGCGGCGGGAAGTGACGTGTGCGATGGAAATGGTGGGAGCGGTGCGGATGTGACGGGGAGAATGTACATCTGTCCCAAATAAATCAAAGGCTTGGTGGTGGGCGGTGACCTTGCGGCAGGAAGACACGGGAATAATCAAGTACGAGGTACGAAGTGAAGGAGTTAGGCACAACGGGGTTGCACGGAGAGGGACGATGAACGCAAAGCGGGAACCTCGTGTGGGGAACAAATCCATGCACCTGTGGTGTTGAAGCCCCCCTAGTATGCAGAGTGCCTGTAACCCGCATGAGGATTAGCATCGCAGCGATTTTTGAGAATTTTATTGGGACGGGTGTGGGGAGAATGGGAAGTACGAAGTATTTAATTGAGTTTTTTTGAACAATACGGGTGCTTGCTGTGTCCCACTCTCCGCATGAATATGATTCAACTTACTGATGCCTATCGGGACGGGCAGTACGTGCTGCCGCCTTTGCCGCAGGAGCCCGCAGCGTACGAGCCATTGCTCGATGAGCAGACCGTGCTTCTACACCACGACAAACACCATGCCGCTTATGTGACAGGTGCCAACGAAGCGGCGGACACACTTCGGCGGGTGCAGGAAGGAGAGTTGCCGCCTACAGCCGCATCCGATGCCACCTCGCGTCTCGCGTTTAACCTCGGGGGGCACATCCTTCACTGCCTTTACTGGGAGAGTATTTCGCCGAACGAAGACGAGCAGCCTACAGGTGTGCTCGCGGATGCCGTCAACCGTTCCTTCGGTAGCTTGGAGGGTTTTCACAGGGTCTTCCGCGCTGTGTCCCTCGCCGTGCAAGGCAGCGGCTGGGGTGTCCTCGGTGTGGACCCCGTCAGCGGCTTGCTGCGTATTTTCGGTATTTGCCGACACCAAGACGCGCTCATTCCCGCCCTCCAACCCATCCTCGTTTGCGATGTTTGGGAGCACGCCTACTACCTGCGTTATCAGAATAACCGCGCCGCCTACGTCGACACGTTCCTCCGTCATATCGACTGGACGCGTTCCGCTCAACGCCTCGCCGCGATAAGTGTCCAATGATAAATAATGTAGAAAGGAGACAGGATGAAGAAAACCATTGTCATCGTTGGGGCGGGTAAGGGTCTCGGCAATGCCGTGGCGAAAGAATTCGCATCGCACGGCTTTCGGGTCGTTTTGGTGGCAAGAAACGCTGCCCATCTGCGAGAGAGCAAGGCGGAGTTTGAGCGTGAAGGCATTGAAACTTACATCAAAACCGCGGACGCGGCAAAGCCGGACACCCTGACGCAGGCAATTCGTGAAGTGCAGAAGGAGCTGGGCACGCCCAACTGCTTGGTCTACAATGTTGGCAACATCGAACCGGACGGCGACAGAGAATTGACCAATGAACTGCTGATGGAACGCTACCAAGTCGATTGTGCGAGTGCCTGGCACTGTACCCATTTGACGGCAACGGAGGAATTTGCCGCAAAGAAAGGCTGCGTCATCTTTACCGGCGGTGGCTTTGCCAAGTCTTTCAGCCCTCTCCCGGGTTTTCGTGTGTTGTGCGTCGACAAAGCGGCGTTAAATGCTATGAACGTTGTCTTGCACGACATGCTCGCGCCCAAAGGTATCTTCGTCGGCAGCGTGATCGTCGATGGTGTCATCGACCCGGCTACGGAACACAACGCGACAAATATCGCCAAAGTATACTGGAAAATGTATGAGGACAGAAAAGCCTATGAGGTCGTCGTGTAGGGTTTCGTAGCATGTAATGCGGAGAAAACGCGACAACCATTTTTACCCGCTCCGGGAAAGTTCCCGATAGTCGCCGAGGTATCAGCTTTTGTGCGGTCTTCACACGCTCTGCGTACCGTATGGGGTATCAGCATCATGACCGCATAGGTTTGGTTCCATCGTTTCCTCTTTGCTTTCTCCCAACTCCCCTGCGCAACTTTGTTGTGTCTGACGCTTTCACTGTGTGTACTTCCCGTTTTCCCCGTCACAAGCGGTGTCTCCACGCTTTCAGCACACACGTTTCGTTTTTTCCATTACACCCGCAACCTCCCCTAGAAGACGAAGCACCGTTCCTCTGTTCTCCATCGTCCTCTTTGCATACTTCGTACTTCTTATCCCAGACCGGTTTCAACACAGACGTAGTTGCAGCCAAGGAGGAGGGGCTCAGCACAGGACGCTGTGAAACCCGGGATTGTCCAGCATTGCTCCGAAAGCCTGCTGCACATCGTGATTCATATTAGTTTTCCTCCTTCACAGTCACTCAAGACTTTTCCCATAGAGACGGACAGTCTGTTCAGAACCTTTGTCAGCTATAGTTTTGCCCATCGCTCTTTCAATAACTTTCATAATGGCTTTAGCCCTGTCGACAAAGTATGTTTCAAAATCATCATGGACCAAGGTCTCGTAATTTACAAGATGTGATTCCACGCGGACCCTGTACTGTGCCTCGTCAATTCCCGCTTTTCTGACAATTTTCTCACTGTACTTACTCGGTGCCTCGCCGCCTATCTGACGATTCGATTCCGGCAGCAGAGGGGTCTTATTGACGATGCTGTTCCATTTTGTCCTCTGATATCCTTGCTGGACGCAGTAAGCCTCAGGGAAAATATGGTGTATGTCGGGAGCTTCGTCCATGCTTTTTACAATATCCATTGTTGTTCCTTTGACAAAATCCCGGCATTTTTCTCGGTAAACAAGAGCCATAATTCCCTTATACGCTGCGCTGTTTCTCGTTTGCAGGGAGATTAGTCTTGTGGCAGAAAAATATGAGCTGTTGATCGTTCGGTTCAAACTTGGCTTTCCCTGAATGGCGGCGACCACATCCTCGATATCGTTTGCATAGCGGGTTTCATTAGCACCGCCGTACATTTCCCCCATAATTCCGCACCAATACCACTGTTCAAGAATTTTTTGCGTCTGAGGAAGGTTGAAAGTACGCTTTCCTATAACGGCGCAGATGGCCGCCAGCGGGATCAGCTGTGTAGTATAAGGCAGGTCTCTCTTGCGGAAAACATATTGACTGAACAGAAACTTTCTCGCCAGCGTGTAACCCTCCAGCACTGCCTGCTTATTCGCCTGATACGACTCAAATGGGAGAGCAAGGACATCTTTCTTTTTACATGTGGTCATGGTATCAGCAAAGTAAGTACTGTACAGCGTGACCGTTGTCAAAAAGGCAGTTTCATTCACATCTTCCATAACATCCGTGTTAAGCGACTCATTCTTACCCCGGATGATGTTACGGCATAATTCCCAATCATGGCGGAGGTCAAATTCGTAGGTGGCAAATGTGGCTGTCACCAATTCGAACACCGTGAGAGAAACCCCGCCGGTGTTTACATTTTCAAATACCTTGCAGACAGCCTCGCGCGGAGTTTCACGTCCAAGCGTTATAACCGGAAGTTTATATCCTGTGATCGCATCAATCACATCTGTACGAAACAGCTTATATCTCTCCCTATAAATCTCTTCGTAATTGTGATATTTCTTGTATCCATCTGCCCAATCTTCTCTGGCATTGCTGTCAAAAATAATGTTGATGGGAAACATCTCTTGCTTATATTCAAGCTCCCTAGTAGATAAGTCCAAGTGGACCTTCCTGTCAAAGTCAGTTTTAATGCGGCGATCTTCCGGCACGGGGATCACGGCATCGTATCGATCTTGGCTTTCATCCAGACACATCTTCATATCCAAATAATAGTATCGCTTTATTTCTTTTCCCTTATCAGTTTTTGTCTCTACCGGATCTTTTGAGACCGTTGCGCGATACATGGAGGTAAGACGCTGCTGCCCATCCAAAATCAGATAAATCGGTGTAACTCCCTGTACTTTAACGCCTTCCAAAGTACGATATTTGAACCTTACGTTTTCATTTCCATATTCTAGGCTCATGATGGCACCCATTGGGTAGCCTTGGGACAGGCTGGCGAGAATACCTCTGATTCTCCCATCGTCCCAAGTCCAACTTCTTTGGAACTCAGGCAATTGCGCCTTGCCGCTGCCGACGTCCCGCATCAATTCACTTAGTTCTGTGTCCAATGACTTCGGTGTTATATTGATTGCCATTTCGTCTTCCTCCTGTTATTTAGTCAAATTAAAGCTCTATCAGCTTATTGCCGAAACGGTTGCTTATAAGAAAACCAAAGCTGGAATTCAACAGGGTTTGTAACTTCCTCTTTGCGACGTTTGTTATAGACGCCGGACTCCATCAACATAGAATTTATGTAAATTTTTTCAAAGAGTTCTGAGCACCACTGCATTCTTAGGGCGGCAGGAACAATAAGCAGGATATGTCTTTTCCGTCCCGTCCAGCATTGTGCGAGGACAAGACCTGCTTCAATTATTTTTCCGAGTCCGACCTCATCGGCGAGCAAAGCACCTGTGCCAAGAGGAGATTTTATGGCAAATAGAGCCGCATCGACTTGGTGGGGATTTAAATCAACTTTCACGCCGGACATAGCGGACACTAGCCCGTCTATGGATGACTGCGGTTGTTGCAGAAGAATCTGCTCCGCAAAATATCTTGATTGGTGTAGTGTATAATTATTCATTTACTGCATCAGTCTCCTGCCTGCTTTAGTTTTCATCAGATTCATGGCGTCTGAGCATTGCTCCATTTCCTCTTGCAACGAAGCTTCTCAATTTCTTTGCCAAGCCGATCCGTGTCCATCCTCGTTCCCCCATTTCCTGAGCAACAAACACCCTGAGCGGAAATACTTTTGCCGCTCCTTTTGTTGATGCGTATGGCTCCGCTACAGTCTCCATCGGTGAACCTCCTTCATGGACTGACAAAAACCGCCGACGCAATTTTACATGGGAATGTGTTCCATGGCAAATTTTTTTACCTCCGAGATCAAAATGCGCAAAGAGGGGCAAAATTGGAAGGGGGAAGGAGGTGTCGGGCGGGAAAGGGGGAGGGAAAACAGCCGTAGGCGGCAAGGCGAACGCCAAGTACAAGGTGCGAAGTACGAATTAGAAATTCCGCGCAACTCCGTTGCGCAGGGTGGTGGGCGCAAAGCGGGAACGATGCGTGAAGACAAAATTTATGCACCCGTGAGGTTGGTACACACGTGGTAAGCGGATACACGAAGAGATACTCGCGTGGCATCAGTGTTCATCACAAATGACACGTCCGGTCACAGCTGTGGGTTCTCAGCACTCTCATCACACACGTTCTTTCCGCACGCAACCATTGCCTACCATGTTCGCTACTCTCTGGCTCTGCCACTTCGTACTTTGTACCTCGTACTTCTTGTTGGGCGTCTGTAACCCGCACAAGAATTAGCGGTGCAGCGTTTTCCGAAAGTTCCTGCGACAAGCCTATCAAGCTACTCTAAGCTTTTATTTTTCCCAGGACAAATTTTTCCCCATATTCCACTGGACATCCCACTAAAACAGGGTAAAGTCTACCACCGATGAATACAAACAACTCCGAAAAACCCGCCGCAGACGGCACCGCATCTCCCACCCCGGACGAACTAATCGCGCAGCTCAAACAAGGCATAGCCTACATTCGGGGCAACGGGGTAGAGAGGGACAGAGCCAAGGGCGAAGAGTTAGTCCGCAAAGCCATTGGCAAGGGCGTAGAAAAGCTAGCAGAACAGGGGGACGCAGAAGTACAGTTCAGCCTTGGACGGTGCTATTCCTGCGGCTATGGTGTGGACAGTGACGAAGCAGAAGGCATGAAATGGTACCGACTCGCTGCCGAGCAGGGATATGCAGAGGCACAGTACAAGCTCGGTGAGTACTATTACCGTGGCTATGGCGGAGACGGGAGCAAAGCAGAAGGCGTGAAATGGTACCGACTTGCCGCTGAGCAAGGGCATGCAGAGGCACAGTACGAACTGGGTGAGCACTATTACAATGGCGAAGGCGAGAACAAGAACTATGCAGAAGCGGTCAAATGGTACCTTCTTGTCGCTGAGCAGTGGGCTGCAGAAGCACAGTGTGACGTCGGGGAGAGCCATTACACAGACGAGTGGCGGGTCGCGGAGGTACAGTTCAACCTCGGAGAGTGCTTTTACTGGGGCAGGGGCGTGGACGAGAACAGTGAAGAAGCCGTGAAATGGTACCGCAAAGCGGCTGAACTGGGGCATGCTCCCGCGATGCGTAAACTCAGCAGATGCTACCGGTACGGAGATGGAGTAAAGAGGAATCTCAAGGAAGCCTTTGTGTGGCACCATGAAGCGGATGAGGAAGAATTTTATTTTGGAGGTAGTGACGACACTGAAGGGTTCATGTTTGAACTCGGCAAAGCCTATTATGAGGGAAATGGGGTAGAAAGGAATCTCGAGAAAGCGATAGAGTGGCTCCAAAAAGCGAGGGAGAAGAAAGCAAAGCGAGAGAGAGGGAGGAGGTTTTGGCCGTGCATCGAATGTGAACCGCGATATCCCGGGCAAGATATTGAAATTGAAGACGTGATGTATGAACTAGCCGTGTGCTATCGTAACGGGGACGGTGTACAAAGAAGTCCCGAGAAAGCAGTGGAGTGGTTTCAAAAAGCGGCAAAATCGGGGAACCGCCACGCGGCGTGTGAACTCGGCAAATGCTATCTTAACGGGACAGGCGTGGAAAAGGACCCCGCGCAAGCTGTAAAGATGTTCCGAGAATTAGCGACGGCATGGAACAAACTTCCCGATGCCACGTACGAGCTCGGCAAGTGCTATCTTAACGGAGTGGGCGTAGAAAAAGACGAGGCAGAAGCCGCGAAGTGGCTATGCGAGGCAGCTAAACAGGGTAACACCGAGGCGAAAGAGCTGCTGCAAATGCTGGACCCGGGGGTAGCCGCACATTTGTACCAAATGGCAGCGGAAGCCGGAAATACTTACGCAGCGTTCGAACTCGGCAAATGCTATCTTGACGGGAGGGGCGCGGAAAAGGACGGGGCAGAAGCCGCGAAGTGGCTGTGTGAGGCAGCTGAGCAGGGTGACACCCATGCAAAAGAGCTACTGCAAAAGCTGGACCCGGGAGAAGCGGTACAAGGGGTGCGAGATGCGGCGGAAGCCGGGAATCGCTACGCACAGTACGAGCTCGGCAAATACTGTCTCAACGGGACAGGCGTAGAGAAAGACCCGGCGCAAGCTGTAAGGTGGCTCCAAAGCGCGGCGGATAAGTACCCCGGTGCCGCGTACGAGCTGGGAGTATGTTGTCTTAACGGGATAGGCGTGGAAAAAAATGCCTCAAAAGCTGTAAAATGGTTCCGAGAAGCAGCGAATCAGAATCCCGATGCCGCATACATGCTGGGAAAATGCCATTATGAGGGGCTCGGCGTGAAAAAGAACGAGAGGCGAGCCGCAAGGTGGACATGCGAGGCAGCCGATGGGGGTAGCACCGACGCAAAGGATCTGTTGCAAAAACTGGACCCCGAGAAAGCTGTGGAGTGGTTCCGGATGACGATAGAAGCTCAGAATCCCTACGCGATGTGTTGTCTCGCCGAATGCTATCGCTGTGGGAGAGGCGTAGAAAAAGATGTGGTGCAGGCAAAACGGTGGCTTCTCGAGGCAACTCGTAGGAAATACGAGCCCGCAAAGGAGTTACAGAAAGAGCTGCAGCAAGAGCTGAACACCAACGCACAAACATGTCCTGACCCGGGCGCGTTAATCACCCTACTGCAACAAGGTCTGAACTACTTCTACGACAGGAGCGTAGAGGGAAACCAAGCCAAAGGGAAAGCCCTCATCCGCGAAGCATTCAATCGAGGGGTAGAAAAGATCGTGGAGCGTACGGGGGACGCGGAGGGACAATTCTGCATCGGTAAATGCTGTGGTATCGGTGATAGGGCGTACCTAGACGCCGGAGAAGCCGCGAAATGGTACCGACTCGCTGCCGAGCAGGGGCATCCGGGAGCGCAGTACAAGTATGGGGTGTGCTATCAGTTCGGCTCCGGTGTGGACAAGGACGAGGCAAAAGCGGTGAAATGGTATCGCCTCGCCGCTGAACAGGGGCTCGCAGAGGCGCAATTCGGGCTTGGACAATGCTATTACCGGGGCAATGGCGTGAGAAAAAGTTACACCGAAGCGGCAAAGTGGTTCCGGAAAGCGGCAGATAACGGACACGGCGGCGCGATGTACGAACTCGGCAAGAGCTACCTCGATGGGAGGAGAGGCGTGGAAAGAGACGAGGCGCAAGCGGCAAAGTGGTTCCGAAAAGCGGAGGAAAAAGGAAATCGCCGTGCCGCGTACGAACTCGCCGAATGCTATCTTGCCGGAATAGGAGTGGAGAAAGACCCCGCGCGAGCTGTAGAGCGGTTCCGAAAAGTGGCGGATGAGGGAGATCGCCGTATGATGCGCCGCGCGATGTGCGAACTCGGCAAATGCTACCTCGCTGGGATAGGCGTGAAAAAAGACGAGAAGCAGGCTGCAGAGTGGTTCGAAAAGGCAAGGGCGAAAGGACGTGGACAAGGAGCCGGAGACGCGATGTACAAACTTGCCGTGGGCTATCGTGACGGGGTAGGCGTAGAGAAAGACCCTGCGCGAGCTGTGGAGTGGTTCCGAAAAGCGGCAGAGGAAGGGAACAGCGACGCGATGTATGAACTCGGCAAATGTTATTTTGCCGGGATAGGAGTGGGAAAAGACGAGAAGCAAGCTACAGAGTGGTTCGAAAAGGCAGAGAGGGGAGGATGGGACCGGGGAGTCGAAGATGCGATGTATGAACTTGCCATGGACTATTTTGCCGGGAGAGGCGTAGAAAAAGACCCGGTGCAAGCCGTTAAGTGCCTCAAAAAAGCGGCAAAGGGATGCAATAGCGACGCGATGTACGAACTCGGCAAGTGTTACCTCGCCGGGATAGGTGTGAAAAAAGATGCCTCACGAGCTGTAGAGTGGTTTCAGGAAGCCGATGATGGGGATAATCCCAAAGCTGTGTGCGAGCTAGCGAAATGCTATCTCGATGGGATAGGTGTAGAAAAAGACGAGGAGGAGGCTGCAGAGAGGCTATGCGAAGCGGCTGATGAGGGTAACACCGACGCGAAGGAGCTACTACGAGCATTAGCCCCGGAAGAAGCTGTACGTTTGTACCAAATGGCGGCAGAAGCCGGGAATACCTACGCAATGTATCGCCTCGCCGAATGCTACCGCGATGGCGTAGGCGTAAAAAAAGACGCGAAGCGAGCCGCGATGTGGTCCGAAAGAGCGAAATCCTGAAGTTTACCGAACATCCCGTTGAAACAGAGTAAATTCCATTAACTATGAATACAAACAACACCGGAAACTCCGCCGCAGGTGGCACCTCATCTCCTACCCCGGACGAATTAATCGCACAGCTTAAACAAGGTATAGCCTACATTCGGGGTCGGGAGGTAGAGAAAGACAGACCCAAGGGCAAAGCCGACTCTGCACGTAACGCAATAAGCCATCGTCGGGAGGTAGAGAAAGACAGACCCAAGGGCAAAGAGTTAATCCGCAAAACCATTGAGCAAGGCGCGAGAAAGATAGCGGAGGAGGGGGATGCGGAGGTACAGTTCATTTTGGGAGAGTGCTGTTATTGGGGCGGGGGCGTGGACAAGAACGATGCAGAAGCGGTGAAATGGTATCGCCTTGCCACCAAGCAGGGGCATGCAGACGCACAATATGCAGAAGCGGTGAAATGGTATCGTCTTGCCGCCAAGCAGGGGCATGCAGACGCACAATATGCAGAAGCGGTGAAATGGTATCGTCTTGCCGCCAAGCAGGGGCATGCAGACGCACAATATAGCCTTGGATGGTGCTATCGCTGTGGCATCGGCGTGAACGAGGACTATGCAGAAGCCGTCAAATGGTTCCGTCTCGCCGCTGAGCATGGGTCTGTAGAAGCACAGTACCGTGTCGGGGAGTGCTACTACTATGACAGAGGTGTGGACAGGGACTATGCAGAAGCCCTCAAATGGTTGCGACCCGCTGCCGAGAGGGAGCTTGCTAAGGCACAGTTCATCTTGGGAGAGTGCTATTATTGGGGCAGGGGCGTGGACGAGGACAGTGCAGAAGCGATGAAATGGTACCGCAAAGCAGCCGAGAGGGGGCATGTCACCGCGATGTGTAAACTCGGCAGATGCTACCGTTACGGAGATGGAGTAGAGAGGGATATTGAGGAAGCTCTCGTGTGGCTCCAAAAAGCAGATGATGAAGGATGTCATATGAGAGATATTGACATTGAGGGGTTAATGTTTGAGCTTGGCAAATGCTATTATGAGGGAGATGGAGTAGAAAGGGATCTCGAGAAAGCGATAGAGTGGCTCGAAAAAGCAAGGGAGAAGAAAGAGAAGCGCGAGAGAAATAGATGCTTTCATGCGTGCATCATATTTGAACCGCACTATCCCGGGCAAGATATTGAAATTGGGGATGTCATGTACGAACTTGCCAAATGCTATCGTGACGGGAACGGAGTAAAAAGGAATCTCAAGAAAGCTGCGGGGTGGCTCCGAAAAGCGGCAAAATCGAGGAACTGCCACGCAGCGTACGAACTCGGGAAATGCTACCTAAGCGGGACGGGTGTAAAAAAGGACCCCGCGCGAGCTGTAAAGTTGTTCCAGGAATCAGCAACGGCATGGAACGAACTTCCCGACGCAGCGTACGAGCTCGGTCAATGCTATCTTAACGGAGTAGGCGTAGAAAAAGACGAGGCGGAAGCGGCAAAGTGGCTGTGCGAGGCAGCTGAGAAAGGAAACACCGATGCGAAAGAGCTACTGCAAACGACAGATTCGGGAAAAGCCGCGCAATTGTATCAAATAGCGGCAGAATCCGGGAATACGTACGCGGCGTTCAAACTCGGGACGTGCTATCTTGCCGGGAGAGGAGTGGAGAAAGACGAGGCGCAAGCGGCGAAGTGGCTATGCAAGGCAGCCGATAAGGGTAGCACCGACGCAGGAGAACTCCTGCAAAAGCTAGACTCGGAGGAAGCGATGCGAGGGGTGCGTAATGCGGCAGAATCCGGGAATACATACGCAGCGTTCAAACTCGGGACGTGCTATCTTGACGGGAGCGGCGTGGGGAAAGATGAGGCGCAGGCGGCAGGGTGGCTATGCAAGGCAGCTGATCAGGGTAACACCCACGCAAAAGAGCTACTGCAAAAGCCGGACTCGGAGGAAGCGGTACGGGGAATGCGAGACGCAGCAAAAGCCGGGAGCCGCTATGCTCAGTACGAACTCGGCAAATGTTACCTTACCGGGAAAGGAGTGGAAAAGGATGCCGTGCGAGCTGTGGAATTGTTTCAAAAAGCGGCAGATAAAGGGAATCGCCTTGTGATGAGCGATGCGCTGTATGAACTCGGCAAATGCTATCTTAACGGAATAGGCGTAGACAAAAATGCCTCAAAAGCTGTAAAGTTGTTCCGAGATGCAGCGAATCAGAATCCCGATGCCGCATACATGCTGGGAAAATGCCATTATGAGGGGCTCGGCGTGAAAAAGAACGAGAGGCGAGCCGCAAGGTGGACATGCGAGGCAGCCGATAGGGGCAACACCGAAGCAAAGGAGTTATTGCAAAAACTAGACCCCGAGAAGGCTGTGGAGTGGTTCCGGATGACGATAGAAGTGCAGAATCCCTACGCGATGTGCCGTCTCGCCGAATGCTATCGTTACGGGAGAGGCGTAGAAAAAGATGTGGTGCAGGCAAGACAGTGGCTCCTCGAGGCAACTCGTAGGGATTACAAGCCCGCAGAGGAGTTACAGGAAGAGCTGCAGCAGGAGCTGAGCACCAACGCACAAACATGTCCTGACCCGGGCGCGTTAATCTCCCTGCTGAAACGAGGTCTGGATTACTACGGTATGGACGTAGAGGGAAACCAAACCAAAGGGAAAGCCCTTATCCGCGAAGCATTCAACGGAGGTGTAGAAAAGATCGTGGAGCATACGGGGGACGCGGAAGGACAATTCTACATCGGTAAAAGTTATGACGCCGGTCACGGAGCGTACATGGACGCCAGAGAAGCCGTGAAATGGTACAGACTTGCTGCCGAGCAGGGGTACGCGGAAGCGCAGTACAAGCTCGGGGAATGCTATTCTATCGGCACCGGCGTGTACAAAGACGAAGCAAAAGCAGTGAAATGGTATCTTTTAGCTGCTCAACAGGGACACACGGTGGCACAATTCAAGCTTGGGAAGTGCTATTACGGCGGTAATGGTGTGAGCAAAGACTACAGCGAAGCGGCGAGGTGGTTTCAAAGAGCGGCAGATAACGGACACGTCGGCGCGCTGTACGAACTCGGCAAGTGCTACCTTGCCGGAATGGGCGTGGAAAGAGACGAGGCGCAGGCTGTGAAGTGGTTTCAAGAGGCAGAGGGGAAAGGAAATCGCCGTGCCATGTATGAACTCGGCAAATGTTACCTTGACGGGAAAGGTGTGGAGAAAGATGCCGCGCGAGCTGTAGAGTGGTTCCGAAAAGCGGCAGATGAAGGAAATCGCCGTGTGATGCGCCGCGCGATGTACGAACTCGGCAAATGTTACCTTGCCGGAATAGGCGTGGGAAAGGACGAGAAGCAAGCTACAGAGTGGTTCGAGAAGGCGAAGGCGAAAGGATGTGACCAAGGAGTCGGAGATGCGATGTATGAACTTGCTATGTGGTATCGTGACGGGGATGGCGTAGAGAAAGATCCGGTGCAAGCCGTAAAGTGGCTCAAAAAAGCGGCAGAGGAAGGGAATAACGATGCGATGTATGAACTCGGCAAATGTTATCTTGCCGGGATAGGCGTGGAAAAGGACGAGAAACAAGCTACAGAGTGGTTCGCAAAGGCAAAAGCGGAACAAGCTCGAGAGTGGTACGTAAGGGCGGGGGAGGGAAGATGTTACCGGGGGGTTGAAGATGTGGAGTATGGACTTGCTATGGACTACTTTGCCGGGAGAGGCGTAGAGAAAGACCCGGTACAAGCCGTAAAGTGGATCAAAAAAGCGGCAGAGAAAGGGAAACGTGATGCGATGTATGAACTCGGTAAATGTTACCTTGCCGGGATAGGCGTGAAAAAAAATGCCTCACGAGCTGTAAAGTGGTTTCAGGAAGCAGAGTATTGGGAGAACCCCAAAGTTGCGTACGAGCTGGGGAAATGTTATCTCAACGGGATAGGTGTAGAAAAAGACGAGGAGAAGGCTGCAAAGAGGCTGTGCGAAGCGGCTGATGGGGGTAACACCGACGCGAAAGAGCTATTGCAAGCATTAGCCCCGGAAGAATCTGTACGTTTGTACCAAATGGCGGCAGAAGCCGGGAATACCTACGCAATGTATCGCCTCGCCGAATGCTATCGCGATGGCGTGGGCGTAAAAAAAGACGAGAAGCGAGCAGCGATGTGGTCCGAAAGGGCGAAATCCCGAAGATATGGTTGGTGGCACGTCTAGTACGAGTACGAAGCCGGGGAGAGGCGGGAGTGGTGGAGCGGATCGGATGTGGCGGGGAAGGCGTGTGTGGTTTGGGGGGGAGAAGAAGCCAAGTACGAGGTATAAAGTACGAAGTATTGAAGTAAGGCGCAACGGAGTTGCGCGGGGTGGTGGGGCGCAAAGCGGGGACGATGTGAGGGAACTAAATCTGTGCGCTCGAGGGGGTGGTACACACGTGGTAGGCGGAGCTGTAACGAAGTGCTCGCGTGGCACCAATATCCGTCACACATGACGCGACTTGCCACAAAACTCTCATCACGCACGTTTTTCCTGCACGCACCCATTGCCGACCGCGCCTGCCGCTCCCCGGCTCTGCCGCTTCGTACTTCTTGTTGGGCGTCTGTATCCCGCATGGGGGTTGGCATTGCGGCGTTTTTCGAAAATTTTATTGGTACAGGTGTGACTTTCAACTGGACATCTCGTTAAAATTGGGTAAATTTCACTGCCTATGGACACAGACAACTCCGAAGGTCCAACTACAGACGGCACCTCGTTTCCCACCCCGGACGAACCGGTCGCGCGACTCACACAGGGTGTAGCTTACTGCTGGGGCGATGAGGTGGCACGGGACATAGCCAAGGGCGTGGAATTAATCCGTGAAGCCATCGGCAAAGGTGTAGAAAGGCTAGCGGAACAGGGAAACGCAGAAGCACAGAATGCTCTTGCGGCTTGCTATTATTATGGTTGGTGCGTGAACAAGGACTATGCGGAAGCTGCGAGGTGGTATCGTCTCGCTGCTGAACAAGGACACGATGGGGCGCAGTACAAGCTCGGAAAATGCTATGACGCGGGATGCGGCGTGAGCAAAGACATCGCCGAAGCGGCGAGGTGGTTCCGACTCGCCGCCGAGCAGGAGCATGCGGAAGCACAGTGCCGCCTCGGCGCGTGGTATCTGGATGGGATAGGCGTGGGAAAGGATGAGAAGCAAGCCGGGGAGTGGCTAAATATGGCAGCAGGTAAGGGTAACACCGAGGCAAAGGAGTTACTGAAAAAGCTCAATCCGGGAAAAACTGTGGATTTGTGTCGAAAAAAGGCGAAGGGCGGGGATACTGGGGCGACGTTGGAACTCGGCAGATGCTATCTTGCTGGGAGGGGTGTAGAAGGGGACGAGGCACAAGCCGCAAGGTGGCTATGCAAGGCAGCTGACGAAGGTAACACCAAGGCAGAAGAGCTACTGCAAAAGCTAGACCCGGGAAAAGCCGCGCAATTGTACCAACTAGCGGCAAAGGGGTGGAATATTTACGCGATGTATCACCTCGCCGAATGCTATCGCGATGGCGTGGGCGTAAGCAAAAACGAGAAGCGAACTGTATATTGGTTCCGAAAAGCAGCGTTGTATGGGGACGAATATCCCAACGCAACCTTCGAGCTGGGTAAATGCTACCTCGCCGGGATAGGCGTGGAAAAAGACGAGGAACAAGCTAAAAAGTGGCTTCGCAAAGCAGCTGACAAGGGTTATGCCCCCGCGAGAGAGCTGCTGCAAAAGCTAAAATAAAAGGGTCAACCCAAAATTGTGTGGAATTCGAATTTTAGGGTAGAGAGATGACCGCATTCCGAGAGGACACGGAGGTGCTAATTGGCGAAGCAGCGGTAGCCGTAGGCTCGGCGTTGGATGAGTTTCATCTTGCGATGGAATATTTTGCACACCTGTCCCAAGTAAATTGAACACTCAGGGCAGAGCGATAACCTCGCGCGTGGCAGCACGGAGGTGATTAAGTACGAGGTACGAAGTATTTTCCCCGGGACAAATTTTTCCCCATATTCCACTGGACATCCCACTAAAATGGGGTAAAGTTCACTACCGATGAATACAAACAACACCGAAAACCCCGCCTCAGCCGGCACCTCATCTCCCACCCCGTCTAACCTTATCACCCAACTCGCGCAAGGCTTAGAGCTCTACCGAGGACGTGTTTGGCTTGACAAAGAAAAGGAAGAAGAAGCCAAGGAGATGATCTTTGATGCGATCCGGAAGGGCGCGGAAGAGCAAATACGAGAAAGTGGAGACCCCGAGGCAATGTTAGGACTTGCCGAATGCTATGAACACGGAATCGGTATCGTGAAAAGTCCTGAAAAAGCTGTCTACTGGTACCAAAGGGCGGCGGATAAGGGAAATGCCCGAGCCATGGCAGAACTCGCGCGGTGCTACCGTGACGGTTTCGGTGTGGAGAAAGACCCTATAAAAGCTTTTCAGTGGTACCAACAAGCGGTCAAGAGAATGTGGCGCACCAGCGAATTCAGGTTCTCTAGGGCTTTTGACCTTGAAATCAGCGTCAGAAAAGACATCTCGCAGGCTGTGCCTAGGTTTCGACAGGCAGCCGTGAATGGAAATGACGCTGCGATGTACGCATTGGGCTGGTGCTATCATCGGGGAGTCGGTGTGGAGAAAGACCCTGAACAAGCGGTTCATTGGTTCTGTGCGGCAGCCGACAAAGGCAACACTGACGCGAAGGAAGCACTCAGTGAGGCAATGTACAAACTCGCGCAGCACTATGGTCGGAGAGGAGGCACTCCGAAAGACCTTGAGAAGGCCATATATTGGTTCCGGAAGGCAGACGAGAATGAAGCCGAAGAGAAAACAACACCCGCAGAGGCAATGTTTATGCGTAAAATGAACCTCAAAAAAATTAGAATAAAGAGGGCACTCGCAGCGACAATGTATAGACTCGCCGAATGCTATCATTACGGATGGGGTGTAGAAAAAGACCCTAAGCAAGCCATGCAATGGCTCCGTATGGCAGCGGAAGGGGAAGATAAGGAAGCAATGTTTTTCCTTGGCAAATGCTATTTAAGTGGATACGGTGTGGAAAAGGACCTTGAACAAGCAGTTCACTTTTTCCGTGGGGCAGCAAAAGCGGGGTGTGTCGATGCAATGTGTGAACTCGTACAACACTATCGTAGAAAAGGTAAAGCACGTCGGGTTGCATATTGGCTGTGTCAAGCGGCTGAGATGGACCATGTTGCCGCAATGTATGACCTTGCCCGGTGCTACCGAAAAGGAATCGGTGTAAAGAAGGACCTTGAAAAAGCTGTACATTGGCTTCGAGAAGCTGTCGATGCGGGAAATACGGGGGCAAAAGATGACCTTGTCGATACAATGTATGAACTTGCATGGAGCTACCGTGAAGGAAACGGCGTAAAGAAAGACCTAAAAGAAGCCATTCGCTACTTTCGAAAAGCCGCCAAACGAGGGCATATCGGTGCTCAAAAAGGACTTGCCGATACAATGGTTGAACTCGCGTGGTGTTACCGTGAAGGAACCGGCGTAGAAAAAAGCGAGGAGCAGGCTTTTTACAGGTTCCGCGCGGCAGCAAATCGTGAACATTTTGTCGCAATGGTTGAACTCGGCAAATGCTATTTTAACGGAATAGGTGTGGAAAAAGACGAGGAGCAGGCTGTTAAGTGGCTATGCGAGGCGGCTGATAAAGGGAGCACTGATGCGAAAGAGCTACTACAAGAGCTAGCCCCGGAAGAAGCTGCTCATTTGTATCAACTAGCTGCAAAAGACGGAAATCGCTACGCTATGTATGAGCTCGGCAAATGCTACCTTGCCGGGATTGGTGTAGATAGAGACACCGCGCAAGCTGCCGAGTGGTTCCGGAGAGCGGCAGATAGAGGAAATGCCGACGCAATGTTCGAGCTAGGTAAATGCTACCTTGACGGCATAGGTGTGGAAAAAGACGAGGCGCGAGCCGCAAAGTGGTTATGCAAGGCAACTGATAAGGGGAGCAACGACGCGAAAGAGCTGCTGCAGGAGCTAGCCCCGGAAAAAGCTGTCCATTTGTACCAAATAGCGGTCGAGGACAAATCTACCTACGCAATGTACGCACTCGGCAAGTGCTACCTTGACGGAATGGGCGTAGAAAGAGACGAAGAGCAAGCCGCAAAGTGGCTGTGCGAGGCTGCAGGTGAGGGAAGCACCGACGCGAAAGAACTGCTGCAGAAGTTAGACCCGGAAAAAACTGCACGCTTGTACCAAATAGCGACAGAAGCCGGGAATACCTATGCCACGCTTGAACTCTGTAAATGCTACCTTGCCGGGTTAGGCGTAGAGAAAGACGAGTCGCGAGCTATAGAGTGGTTCCGAAAAGCAGCCGGTGAAGGGAATACTGCGGCGATACTTGAACTCGGCAGATGTTATCTTGGCGGCACAGGCGTGGAAAAAGACATTGCTCAGGCTAGGTTGTGGCTTTACAAGGTAGATCGTAGGAATTACGAGCCCGCGGAGAAGCTACTGGGAGAGATACAGCGAGAGCTAAATAAAACTGCACGAACATGTCCCGATCCGGATGCGTTAATCTCTTTACTTAAACAAGGTCTGAACTACTACGGTAAGAACGCGGGGAGAGACAAAACCAAAGGGAAAGCCCTCATCCGCGAAGCGATCAATAGAGGTGTAGAAAAGATCGTGGAGCATGCGGGCGATGTAGAAGGACAATTCTGCCTCGGTAAATGTTATGACGCTGTTCATGGCGTGTATGCGGATGCGGTTGAAGCCGTGAAATGGTACCGAAGGGCAGCGGACAACGGATATGGCGGCGCAATGTATTGCCTCGCCGAATGCTATCGTGCCGGGATAGGAGTGGGAAAGGACGAGATGCAAGCTGCAAAGTGGCTATGCGAAGCAGCTGACAAGGGTGACTCTGGTGCGGAAGGGCAACTGCAAGAGCTCTCCCCGGAAGAAGCCGCACATTTATACCAAATGGCGGCGGAAGCTGAGAATACCTACGCGATGTATCGCCTCGCCGAGTGTCACCGCGATGGCATAGGTGTAGAAAAAGACGAGAAGCAAGCCGCAATGTGGTCGGAGAGAGCTGAATCCCAAAGATATGACTGGTAGCAAACGTGTCCCAAATCACACCTGTCCCAAATAAATGAAAGGGTTAGTGGTGGGCGATAACTTTGACGCAGGGAGACGGGGAGAGGATTAAGTACGAGGTACGAAGTACGAAGTACGAAGTGAAGGAGTTAGGCGCAACAAGGTTGCGCGGGCATGGCGGGAGGAGGCAAAGCCGAAGCGACGTGTGGGGACTAAATCCATGCACCCGTGATGTTGAAGCCCCCTTGGTACGCAGAGCGTCTGCAACCCGCATGGGGATTAGCATCGCGGCATTTTTCGAGAATTTTATTGGGACGGGTGTGGTCCCAAATAAATTAAACGCCTAGAGTAGAGCGATGACATTGCCGCAGGGAAACGCAGTTGTGATCAAATACGAGGTACGGAGTGAAGGAGTTAGGCACAACGAGGTTGCGAGGGCATGGTTGGAGGATGCAAAGCCGAAACAATGCGAGGGGAACAAATCAATGCATCCGTGAGGTTGGTACACGTGTGAGAACTAAATTCATGCACCCGTGAGGTTGAAGCCCCCTTGGTACGCAGAGCTCCTGTAACCCGCATGGGGATTAGCACTGCGATTGGGACGGGTATGATTTTTTTTGAACATGCTTGAAATTCTACTGGACATCCCATTAAAACGGGGTAAATTCCACTACCTATGAATACACGCAAACCCAAACGACCCACTAGGAACGTGCGCAAACCTGAACCCCCCGTCACAGGCGACACCCTACCTCCTACACCGGACGAATTAATCGCGCAGTTTAAACAGGCTGTAGAACTCTGTTGGCACGGTGGGGGATGGGAAGTGAGCGTAGAGGCGAGAAAGTTAATCCGCAAAGCTATCGAGCAAGGTGTAGAAGAGATCGTGAAGCAGAGAGAGGATGCAGAGGCACAGTTCTACCTCGGGAGATGTTGTCAGGACGGTGATGGCGTGGCTAGAAATCGCCCCGGAGCGGTGGAATGGTTTCGCCTCGCGGCGGAGCAGGGGTATGCACCGGCGCAGTTCCACCTCGGAAAATGCTATTCCGAAGGTCGTGGCGTGGACAACGACCCTGCTGAAGCGGTAAAATGGTGGCGACGCGCCGCTGAGCAATGGTACGCGCCGGCGCAGTTCCACCTCGGATGGTTTCACGAAAGAGGCAGATGCCTAAAAAAGGATTACGCTGAAGCGGCAAAATGGTATCGCCTCGCCGCCGAGCAGGGATACACAAAGGAGTATGCCACCTCTTCATTTACAAAATGGTGCCATCGCGAGGATGCAGGTGTGCGCAGAGAGATCACCAAGATGGTAAGCTCCGAGGTAGTAGAGAGATACCGGGATTCTGCCGAGCGAGGGGATGCAGAGGCGCGGTTCTGTCTCGGGTGGTGCCATTTTTACGGTGTATCTGTCGACAAAGACCCCGCTGAAGCTGTCAAATGGTACCGACTTGCCGTCGAGCAGGGATATGCGCCGGCGCAATACGATCTCGGACGGTGCTACCACCGGGGCAATGGCATCGCCAGAGACTCCGCTGAAGCCGTGAAATGGTACCGACTCGCCGCCGAGCAGGGCTATACACCGGCACAATACGAGCTCGGACGGTGCTACTGCTGGGGAGATGGCATCGCCAAAGACCCCGCCGAGGAAGCGAAATGGTGGAGATGTGCCGCCGAGCGAAGAGATGCGAGGGCTCAGAACAACCTCGGGGTCTGCTATGCCACCGGCAAGGGTGTGCAAAAAGACCTCGTCAACGCAGTAAAATGGCTTCGCCGTGCTGCTGAGCAGTGGTATAAACCGGCGGAGTTCAACCTTGGAGTGTGCCACTACTACGGTGAGGGCGTTGAAAAAAGTCACGAGCGAGCGGTCGGATCGTTTTATCACGCCGATCACGAGTTTGTACCGGCGCAGTACGGCATGGGACGATGCTATTA
This sequence comes from uncultured Akkermansia sp., assembly GCA_964459715.1. Classification (GTDB taxonomy): domain Bacteria; phylum Verrucomicrobiota; class Verrucomicrobiia; order Verrucomicrobiales; family Akkermansiaceae; genus Akkermansia. The sequence goes on along the minus strand of CAYWNS010000011.1, from coordinate 14,161 downwards.
CTATGGCGAAGGTGTCGACAAAGACCTCACCGAAGCGGTGTCATCGTTTCGCAGCGCGGCGAAGCGAGGAAACGCGGCTGCCCAGTACAGTTATGGACTGTGCTATTACTACGGCAGAGGCGTGGGCAAAAATCCCGCTGAAACGGTGAAATGGTTCCGCCTCGCCGCCGTGCAGGGGTATGCCCCGGCGCAGTTCAACCTAGGGTGTTGTTATCGCGACGGCGAAGGGGTGCAAAAAGATCCCGCCAAGGCGGTAAAATGGCTTCGCCTCGCGGCGGAGCAGGGATATGCCCCGGCGCAGTTCTGCTTCGGAAAATGCTATTTCGATGGCTGTGGCGTGAATGTTGACCCCGCCGAAGCGGTGAAATGGTTTCACCTCGCCGCCGAGCAGGGATTCGCAAAGGCTCAGTTCTACCTCGGGTGGTGCTACGAGAGAGGCAAGGGCGTGAAAAAAGACCCCGATGAAGCGACAAAATGGTACCGAATCGCCACAGATCGCGGAGATCCGAGGACGCGAAGTCGCTTTGTATTTCTTAGATTTTGTTACGCTGACGGGGAAAGCGTGACCGAGGTTATCCCCGGGGTAGCGGAAAGGTACCGTCTCGCCGCCGAACAGGGAGATCCGGACGCTCAGTTTTGCTTTGGATGGTGTTATTCCCACGGCGTGGGTCTCACCAAAGACCCCGTCAATGCGATGAAATGGTACCGTCTTGCCGCCGGACAGGGAGATGCCCACGCGCAGTTCAAACTTGGAAAATGCTATGACGCGGGATGCGGCGTGAGCAAAGACACTGCCGAAGCGGCGAGATGGTACCGTCTTGCCGCTGAGCGGGGACATGCAGGGGCACAGTGCCGCCTTGGCGTGTGCTATCTGGATGGGATAGGCGTCGAAAAGGACGTGAAGCAAGCCGCAAAGTGGCTGAACATGGCGGCGGGTAAAGGTATCACCGAGGCAAAGGGGCTACTCAAAAAACTTAACCCGGGAAAGACCGTGGATTTATGCCAAAAAAAGGCAAAGACCGGGGATACCGAGGCGATGCTAGAACTCGGCAAATGCTACCTCAACGGGGTAGGCGTCGAAAAAGACGTGAAGAAAGCCCTACAATGGCTTCTCAAAGCGGCAGAAGCCGGAAATGCCGATGCTCTGCGTGAACTCGCTGAATGTCCTCATGACGGACGGGAGGGGAAAAAGAAGTACGGGAGATATTTTGGCATTGAAGGTGCAATGTATGACCTTGCCATGCGCTATCGTCATGGAGATGGTATAGAGAAAAATCTCAAGAAATCCGTCGAGTGGATGGAAAAAGCAGTGGCGTCAGGCGAAGGGGATACCGATATCATGTTCGAACTTGGCAAATGTTACCTTGACGGGATAGGCGTGAAAAAAAACGCGAAACAAGCTGTAAAATGGTTCCGTGATGCGACGAACTCTACGTTTGGGCATCCTGATGCTGAGTACGAGCTGGGTAAATGTTATCGTGATGGCATAGGCGTGAAAAAAGACGAGGCGCGAGCTGCAGATTGGTTCCGAGAAGCGGCAGATAATGAGAATGTCAACGCAATGTTTGAGCTGGGTAAATGCTATCTTGACGGTATAGGCGAGGAAAAAGATGAGGCGCAAGCTATAAAGTGGCTAGGCGAGGCATCTGATAAAGGAAACACCGATGCGGAGGAGCTACTGCAAAAGCTAGCCCCGGAAAAAACCGCGCATTCGTACCAGATAGTGGCAAAAACCGGGGATACCAAGGCAATGCTCGAACTCGGTAAATGCTACCTTGACGGGAGAGGCGTAGAGAAAGACGAGGCGCAAGCCGCGAAGTGGCTATGCAAGGCAGCTGATGAAGGTAACACCAAGGCAAAGGAGTTACTGCAAAAGCTTGACCCGGAAAAAGCTGCGCAATTGTACCAACTAGCGGCAAAAGCCGGGAATACCTACGCGATGTACCATCTCGCCGTGTGCTATCGCGATGGCATAGGCGTAAACAAAGACGAAAAGCGAGCTGTATATTGGTTCCGAAAAGCGGCGTCGTACGGGAACGAGAATCTCGACGCAATCGTCGAGCTAAGTAAGTGCTATCTCAACGGCATAGGAGTAGAAAAAGACGCGACACAAGCTGCAAAGTGGTTTCGGAAAGCGGCAGATAAGGGGAATCAATCTGCGATGTGTGAGCTCGGCAAATGTTACCTTGCCGGGTTAGGTGTAGAGAAAGACCCGGCTCAGGCCGTAGAGTGGCTCCAAAAAGCAGCAAAGTCCTGGGATCAACTTCCCGATGCCGCGTACGAACTCGGCAAGTGCTATCTTGAAGGGTCAGGCGTCAAAAAAGACGAAAAGCAAGCCGCGCAGTGGCTATGCGAGGCAGCTGAAGAGGGTAACACTGACGCAGAAAAGCTGCTGCAAAAGCTAACCCCGAAAAAAGCTGCGCATCTGTACCAACTAGCGGCAAAAGCCGAGAATACCTACGCAATGCGTCGCCTCGCCGAATGCTACGGTGAAGGCAAAGGCGTAGAAAAAGACGAGAAACAGGCTGAATTGTGGTCCAAGAGAGCGGCTGGCTTGTCAGAAGATGACCGGTCGGATGATGACGACTGGTTGGATGCTGATGATGACCCATCAGACGATGACGACTGGTTGGATGACGATGACCCATCAGATGATGATGACTGGTTGGATGACGATGATGACCCATCAGACGATGACGACTGGTTGGATGCTGATGATGACCCATCAGACGATGACGACTGAACAGATGTTTCTGCATCTCGAAGTTGCGTACTAAATCCTACTGGACGTCCCACGAAAACAGGGTAAATTCTACTACCTATGGATACAAACAACTCTGAAAAATCCGCTACAGACGGTGCCACATCTCCCACTCCGGACGAACTGATCGCAAAACTCAGCCAAGGTGTAACCAACATTCGGAGCAAATGGCTAGGAAAAGACAAAACCAAGGGCGAAGAATTAATCCGCGAAGCCCTTAGCAAAGGCGTAGAAAAGCTCGCAGAGCGGGGGCATGCAGAGGTCCAGTACAACCTTGGGTGGTGCTATCGCCATGGCTATGGCGTGAACGAGGACGATGCAGAAGCCGTGAAATGGTACCACCGCGCCGCAGAGCAGGGGCATGCAGAGGCACAGCACAGCCTTGGACGGTGTTATGCCCACGGTCAGGGCGTGGACAAGGACGATGCAGAAGCCGCAGAATGGTACCGAAGAGCGGCAGATAACGGACATGCCGGTGCGATGTACGAACTCGGCACATGCTATCTCGATGGGATAGGAATAGAAAGAAACGAGACGCGAGCTACTGAGTGGTTCAAAAAGGCAAAAGAGAAAGGATGTCCTTTGGGTATCGGAGATGCGATGTGTAGCCTCGCCAGACGCTATCGTTACGGAAGAGGCGTGGAAAAGGATGTTGCGCGAGCTGTAGAGTGGTTAAAAAAGGCGGTAGATGAAGGGAGTTGCCGTGCGATGTGTGACCTCGCCGGATGCTACCTTGTCGGGGAGGGTGTGGAGAAAGACCCGGCGCAAGCTGTAGAGTTGTTCCGAAGCGCAGCAAACGCCGGGAGCACCTACGCAACGTATCGGGTTGGCAAATGTTACCTTGACGGTCTAGGTGTGGAAAAAGACGAGGCACAAGCTGCGAAGTGGTTCCGAAAAGTAGCGAATCAGCATCGCTACGCTGCGTATGAACTCGGCAAGTGCTACCTTGACGGGATCGGTGTAAGAAAAAATGCGGCACGAGCGGCAAAGTGGATATGCGTGGCAGCCGATGGAGGTAGCACCGAGGCACGAGAGTTACTGCAAGGGTTAGAACCGAAAGAAGCTGCACATTGGTACCAACTAGCGGCAGAAGCCGGAGGCACCTACGCAACGTATGAGCTTGGCAAATGCTATCTTGACGGGATTGGTGTAGATAAAGACGCCGCGCAAGCTACTGAGTGGTTCCGAAAAGCAGCGGAGGACTGGAATTCCGCAGCAATGCTCGAGCTGGGCAAGTGCTATCTTAACGGGATAGGCGTAGAAAAAGACGAGCAGCAAGCTGTAGAATTGTTCCAAGTAGCAGCGGCAGGCGTGCTCGGAAATGCCGACGCTGCGTACAAACTCGGCGAATGCTACCTCAACGGGGTTGGTGTAGAGAGAGACGAAAAACGAGCTGTAGAGTGGTTCCAAAACGCAGCAGATTCTTTACTGGGCGGGAATACCAACGCAATGTTCGAGCTGGGTAAATGCTACCTCACTGGGATAGGCGTGGAAAAAGACGAGGCGCAAGCCAAGCATTGGCTCCGGAAAGCCACCGATGAGGGTGACCCCGATGCGAAAGAGCTACTCCAACAGCTAGAACAAAAATAATCCGCCCTGATTATCTCTAACGCTTCTGCCCCCGGAAGCGTCTCGTTACCGAGGGCATCCCTTTCTTAAGTTATTAAATCACCTCCACCCCACGCCATCCCCGCACATCCCCACTCCTCCTGCTCGCAAAAACCTCCGCTGGCAAAACCGACCCAAGGTCCGTTTGCTCAGCTCCGCTTATTGCTCGCCTAGACATCAGGTGCCGCTCCCTCCGGTCACTCCGCTGCTCCAACACCTTCACCCCACGCCATCTCTCCGCCCATCCCCACTGCCCACCCCATCCGCGTGCTACACGCTCTTCGCCCCACCCCTTGCGCAACGGAGTTGCGCCGAATTTCTAATTCGTACTTCGTACTTCGTACCTCGTACTTGGCACTTGCCCTGCCGCCTACGGTCGTTCTTCTTTCCCCTTTCCCGCCCGGCACCTCCTTCTCCCCTCTATTTCCCTGCCTCCCACAGCTCCCTCGTGTACTTCTCTCTCGGCTCTCGCCACACGCTCTCAGCGTTCCCGATCTCCACGATTCTCCCTCTGCGCATCACGGCAATTCGATCCGCTAGGTGGTATACCACCGCGAGGTCATGCGAGATCAGTACTACCGTGAGCCCCATCTCCACCTGCAGCTGCCGCAGCAGATTCAGCACCTGCCCGCGCACCGACACATCCAGCGCGCTCACCGGCTCGTCCGCCACAAGTAGCTTCGGCTCCGGCGCGATCGCTCGGGCGATAGCCACCCGTTGCCTTTGTCCGCCGGAGAACTCATGCGGGTACCTGTACATCCACTCCGGGCTCAACCCCACCCGCTCCATCAGCTCCCCTACCGCTGCCACGCGATCCCCGCGCCCTACATTTCGCCGCACTGACAGAGCCTCCGCCAGCGTGCTATACACCGTCCACCGGGGATTCAACGACGCGTACGGATCTTGAAACACCATCTGGAAATCCGCCCTCTTTCGCCTCAACTCCCGCCCTCGCAGCTTCGATAGCTCCACCCCATCCAAACGAATACACCCCGACGTCACCGCCTGCAACTGCATAATCGCCCGCGACAGCGTACTCTTCCCGCACCCGCTCTCCCCCACCAACCCCAACACTTCACCCTTCTCCACATCCAGACTCACCCCGTCCACCGCCTTCACCACCCCACGCACGCCACCCCACACCGACCTCACCGGGTACTCCACACACACATCCCTGAGTTCCAGATACGCCATACACTCATTGCACACAACAGGGCAGGGCATCACCGCCCGCCACAGGGTCCAACGCATACCGAACCATCGCCACAGCCGCCACCGCCGCGCTCTCCACCCGCAGCACGACAGGACCCAGACTCACCGGCACAAACCCGCACTCCACAGCTCGCCCATACTCTTGCTCCGTAAAATCTCCCTCCGGACCCACCAGTAACGCCGCTTCCTTTACCCCGCGAGCCCTCGCCGCCTCCAATACTGTCCTCACCGGCAGAGCCCCCTCCGTCAACGCGCACACCACACGCAACTCCGGCAACTCCGAGCCCGTCAACACCGCCTCCAATTCACGCGGCACCTCCACCACCGGCACCTTATAGACCCCGCATTGCTTACATGCCTCCACCGCCGTCCGACTCCACTTCACTGCTTTCCCGGCAGCCCCCGCCGCGTCCACCCGTACAATCGTTCGCTCCGACACCACAGGCACGATCCTTTCCACCCCCAGCTCCACCGCTTTCTGCACGATCCAATCCATCGTTCCCCCTTTAGGCACCGCCACCGCCAGAGTAATCCCGGTCCTAGCAGCCAACGCCGCCTTCACCTCAAGCATCTCCACCTCCAGCGCATCGCCTGCCGCACCCACAATCTTCCCCACAGCCGCCTTGCCACGCCCGTCAAACACCTCACACACGTCATTCATTCCCAGCCGCATCACCCGCAGCGCGTGGTGCGCCTCCGAACCACGCACCGTCACCACTTCACCTACCTCACCCACCCCATCCGGAACGTAACAACGGTGCATACTCCTGCCAACATCGTTTACACCGCCCCTTACTTCTTCATAAACGGCTCCGCCTTCCGCCGGAACGCCACCGACTCCGGTTCATTCCCCTCACCCAACAGCCGCGTAAACGCCTCCAGAGCCCGCATTTGCTCGGCATTGAGCTGCGACGGCGTTTCCACCTGCACTTCCACCATCAAATCGCCCCTCGCGCCGCCTTTCAGCCCGGGCATCCCCCTCCCGTGCACGCGGAAAATCGTCCCGCTCTGCGTCCCTGCCGGAATCTTCAACTTTGCCTCCCCATCCAACGTCGGCACACTCAGCACCCCACCCCGCGCCGCCATATCCAGACTTATCGGCATGGCATAACTCAGTACCTTCCCGGCTCTCGAAAATAGCGCGTGGGCTTTCACGTCGATAAACACGTACAAATCCCCGGCTTCTCCGCCCCTTATTCCGGCATCCCCGTTCCCGCTCGACCTCAGCTTCGTTCCGCTATCCACCCCAGCCGGAATGTGCAGGGGAATCCTCACCTCCTTATGCACCCGACCTTCCCCCTTGCATTTCGCGCACGCGTTTGTCACCACTTTGCCCGCTCCTCTGCATACCGGACACGTCGCCTGATGCACAAAAAAGCCCGTCTGATGACTTACCACACCGCTCCCCCGACAGCTCGTACACGTCGTATACCCTTTTGCTCCGTCCTTCGAACCACTCCCGCCACACGTTTCGCATCGCACCAATCTTTCGATGAGCAGCACCTTATCACAACCTTTCATCGCCTCCTCCAGCGTGAGTTCGAGATCATACCTCAAATCCGACCCCGCCTGTTGCATACTCGCCCGTCTACTTCGCCCGCCGCCGAATCCACCCATACTCCCGAACATCTGGGCGAAAATATCCATGGGGTCCGTAAACCCACCGAAACCGCCCTCGCCTCCACCCATCCCACCTCTCTTAAACGCCTCATGCCCCATCCTATCGTACGCCGCCCGTTTCTCCGCGTCACTGAGCACTTCGTACGCTTCGCCTATCTCCTTAAACTTCGCTTCCGCCTCTTTATCATCCGGGTTCCTATCCGGGTGATACTTCATCGCCAGCTTCCTGTACGCTTTCTTAATTTCCGCCTCATCCGCATCCTTCCCCACCCCCAATACTTCGTAGTAATCCCTGTCCATCTCTGCGTCCTTCTGCTAATAATTCCTCATTCCCGCCCTGCTGCGGTCACGACATTGACCGGTCTCAGCAACTTCCCCTTCAACGTATACCCACGCCTCACCACCCGCAACACCGTTCCCTCCGCTTCCTCCGACTCCTCTCGCTCCACCGCTTCATGCACGTTGTGGTCAAACATATCACCCACTTTCGCCTCGATGACCTCCACGCCTTGCGCTTTCATAAACTCCTCCAGCTGCTTCCGCACCATTTCCATGCCTACATACAACATCGACCCCTTTTCCTTTTCCGCCATCTGCATCCCCATTTCAAAATGATCGAGCACGGGCAACAACTCCTCCAGCAAACTCCGCGTGGCAAAACGCACAAACTCCTCCCGTTCCCTAACACACCGCTTCCGGTAATTATCGTATTCCGCCGCCGTACGCAACGCCAACTCCCGCCACTTCGACAGCTCGTCCGTGGCATTTGCTACTTCACCCTCCCCGGTCTCATCTACGGCTTCACTTTGCTCTTCTTCCTTCTCCGGCGCGTCATCCACGTTGCACGTACTTCCCTCCTCATTCACTGCCCCCTCCTGCTCCAACTCTTCTTCTTTCTCACTTTCCATGCCCACATTACATACCCATCTACCCCACATGTCAACCCCATTGTGCGTACATCGCGAAAAACGCTTTGCGTTTATCGTCCCCCTCCTGCGCAACCTTGTTGCGCCTAACTTCTTCACTTCGTACTTCGTACTTCGTACCTCGTACTTGGGGACGTGGGAGGAGAAATGGTCATGAGGGTGATTTCCGAGGGGATGCCGAGGCGGAGGGGCATGGTGGTCCACAGGCTGGTGCCGGGGGAAACATAGAGGAGCATGCTGCCGCGCCGATAGAGACCGAAGGAGTACCCGCAGTTGAAGTGTTCCACGAGCCAATGCAAGCCGAGTACCAAGCCCCCGTGTGTGTGTCCGGAGAGCTGCAGGGCTACACCATGCTCCTCGGCTTCCGGCGCGAGTCTGGGTTGGTGCGCCAACAAAATGACGGGGAGACCGGAAGGAGCCCCGCGAAGAGCCTTGGCAACATCCGGTTGCTCCGCCCCGAACACCCGCGCCGCCGGGTCGGTCACACCCGCTAGGACGACACCGTGCTCCGGGAGCACGACGTGTTCATTGTTCAGCATTCGCAGACCCAGATGGCGCAGGGCGGGGAACCATTCATCCTGCCCGGAATAGTACTCGTGATTGCCCGGCACGGCGTAGACACCGAGAGGCGCGTGCAAGCGTGTCAGGGGCTGCATGGATGCATAACGCTGCTGCACACTGCCGTCCACAAAGTCACCGGTGAACACAATGATGTCCGGATGCTGCGCGAGTGTGCGGTCCACAATACCCTGCACGAAATGGGCATCTTTTACGGGGTCCACGTGTAAATCCGAGAGCAGGGCCAAGCGCAGAGGTTTGGAGACGGGCAGGGTGAGCTTGACCTCGGTCACCCTCGGAGGGCAGAGCGCACTGTACATTCCCACGGCGCAGGAGATTGCCGCCACCGCGAAAAGCAAGGCATTCGCTCGGTTACGCAGACGGCGGCGGTTTGCGCTTTCCATCCTCCGCCACCGGGGCACCGCTAGAAAGAGAAGTCCGGCGAGCTCTCCACCCACCAGCAGGAGCACCATGTAAATCATCAGCAGCATGTAAGCCCCGGAATAGGTGAGCAGAAACCACGCGGGGAGGTCCGGCGCAAACGGCAGTCCCCCTCCCACTTGCCGCAGCACGATGAATATCCCGCCGGTCAACAGCAACACCACGCCCACCGTCAATTTGAACGACCATTTCCACGATGTCGGATGCACGGCGCGGAGGTACACGTACGCCGCCGCTATCAGGGAGAGGAGAATCATCATGTGCATACCCCCATACTACACGAGACTGCTCCCACCTTCAAGCCGGAATAAAATTGCGAACATTCAACCCCCACAATTGTCCCAAGAAAATTTTCGAAAAAAGCCGCCATGCTAATTTCCACGCGGGTTACACTCGCTCTGCGTGCTAATGGGGCATCCACCTCACGGGTGCAAGGATTTATCCCCTACGCGAGGTTCCCGCCTTGCGCTCATCGTCCCTCTCTGCGCAACCTTGTTGCGCCTAACTCCTTCACTTCGTACCTCGTACTTAATCCCCTCCCCGTTTTCCTGTCGCAAAGTCATCGCCTACCACTAAGCCCTTAATTTATTTGGGACAGATGTGGATTCCCCATGTCCTCGTGTTGACTTTTCGGGGGGGGTGTGCTAGAGTGCGGGGGAAGAGATCGTATGCATATCCGCCACTCAGGACGCATGGTGGTTTTGGCAATTCGGATGCTATTGCCCGCGCTGTCCGTTGCCGTGGGAGAGGAGGGGGACCCGTTGGTACTTCGCGATTTGCAGTCAGTGCCGGAGCAGAGTCGGGAGGGGGGGACGTCGGAACGGGTAGCGGACATTTTGGTGGGGCAACGCTGCGGAGCTGACGCCGATGGTGCGGCGGATCGGACACCCCCCCGAGAGGAGGGTACACAGACGACAGTCCGGTTATTGCGCGTGACCGGGGAGATATGGACACTGCTGTGCGGGGTGGTGAACAAAGACACGGCCGACAAGGCAGCCGGGCGATTTGCCGAACTGGTGCAGGAGTCGTGGAAAATCAACGAATCCATGTTCAACGGGGAGGCGCAGGACGTGGAAAAATTGGACGCGGAAACATACCGAATAGCGGAGGTCTACGAGTCTGCGAGTTATGAATTTGAGAGTTTGTGTCGTACGCATTGCTACGGTTCGGACGCCCTCGTGCAGGCATTCCTGAAAGCGATGGAGCTCGGAGTATTCGGCGACGAGGAAAAAGAAAAACTACAGCTCACCAACACGCACTTAGCACTTCCCGCCGCCCGAGAGGAAATCGCCCGGCTGCGCAAAATGGAACCGATAGACAAAGAACTTTTCGCGAGTCTCAGCCGTGTCAAGGACGCGCCGTCGGCGACGAAAGAGGTTCCACAGTTAGAGGCACTTACGAAACGAATGAGCGGATTGAAACCGCCGCACCGATACGGACCGGATAATTTTCCGGCGGAGTGTCGCGCGGAAGTGAAAACGGTATACGGGGAACTGGAGCCCCTCCTATGGAACATACGCAATGAAATCGTGCGGATAGTCGCGTTGGAGGGGTACGCCAATGAGCCCTTTGATAGGTTCTCTGATGCCCTAGATTCCGTCTACGATGAACTCAGTGCCACGCACGGCGAGTGTTTTGAGGGCGTCTTTGACACAAGTTTTCGCCTCGATTTAGACGATGCCCTGCACGGAAGTATGACCCCGAAACCCTAAGAAAATATGCCCGAAAACGATTATGAAGTAACCATAGGCTTGGAAGTGCATTGCCAGATACGCACGCAGTCGAAGATGTTCTGCTCATGCCGGGCGGGCTTTGGCTACGAGCCGAATACGAATGTTTGCCCGACCTGTCTCGGCATGCCCGGTGCGCTCCCCACGCTCAACGAATACGCCATCGAACGCACGATACTGGCGGGCTTGCTGCTCGAGTGCCGTATCCCCGAGGTCAGTAAGTGGGACCGCAAAAATTATTTTTACCCGGACATGCCCAAGAATTACCAGACAAGCCAGCTGGACCTTCCGCTCTGCGTGGGTGGTTCTGTCCCGCTTTTTGCATGGGCATATCCGCCTCACACAAAGCTTCCCGGTGCGCAGGACGGCGTGGTGCGCCGGGTACGACTCGACCACATACACCTCGAAGAAGACGCGGCCAAGCTGACGCATTTTGCCGGGTATTCCCTGATAGATTACAATCGCAGCGGTACGCCGCTCATGGAAATTGTTTCGGCTCCGGACCTGCACTCGCCGGACGAAGCCTACGCCTACCTCAAGAGTTTGCAGCAAATTATGGTGATCGCCGGTATCTCCAACGCTGAGATGGAAAAGGGAGAAATGCGCTGCGATGTAAATATCTCCCTGCGACCGCGCGGGCAGGAAAAGCTGGGTGAAAAAATCGAGATGAAGAATATCAACTCGATGTCTGCGGCACGCCGCGCTTTGATCTACGAGATACACCGGCAGACGGAGGAGCTCGATGCCGGGGTGGCGCAGGTGCAATCGACACGCCGCTGGGATGACGCACTCGGGGAAAGTATCGTGATGCGGACCAAGGAAAACGCTCACGATTACCGGTACCACACCTGCCCGGACCTCATCCCCATTCACACCGCGCCCTTGGTACAGCGTGTCAGTCAGCAACTGCCCGAGCTCCCGGATGCTCGCCGTAACCGCCTCATCCGGCAATTTTCACTGCCGCCGTCGGACGCGACGACACTCGTCGGCGATGTCCCACTCTGCGCCTTTTTTGAGGAGCTTGTGAAGGCGGGAGCACCCGCGAAAAAGGCTGCCAACTGGGTCATCAATCATTTGACGGCGGTGTTGACCGAAAAAGATGTCTCGCTTGCCGAGTGTCCGGTCACACCCGCCGACCTCGCCGCGCTCATCGATTTGGTGGAGCAGGGCGTTGTTGCCACGAACCAAGCACGAGAGGTGCTCGAGTACATGTGGGGACACCCCGGCACACCCGCTCCCGCCGCTGCCGATGCCTTGGGCTTCAAAAAGGCGGACGCCGGGGCATTGGAGGCTCTGGTCGATTCCGTCCTCGCCGAAAACCAAGACCTCGTTGCCCTCGTTCGCGCCGGTAACGCAAAACTCGTCAACGCCTTGACCGGGAAGGTGATGAAAGCGGGCAATCCCAAGCCCAATCCTAAAATTGTCACGGGAATCATCCTCTCGCGTATCAGGTGATCTTTGCGGCGGGAAAACGCAAAAAAGGAAAGGGAATGAGGTGTCGGGCGGGAAGATGGGAAGGAGAACGACCGTAGAGGGCGGGGAGACCGCCAAGTACGAAGTACGAGGTAATTTAAAGCTAGGCGCAACGGAGTTGCGCGGGGAGGTGGAGGTGAAGCTGGGGAGATGTGGAAGTGGCGGGAGCGGTGGGATAAGGCGGGAACCGGTGTATGACGAAGTAAGACGTATGAGAAGCGGGAAAATGGCGAATGTGGTAAGAGAGTCGAGGCAACACAGCCGCGACACAAGAAGGGGCTCGTGTGATGGACAGTGGTGTCACGCGAGTGAAATTTTTGAATATCACCGCCATGTCGATTAATGGATGATAAGCGCATACCCGGCTCGCTCCCTTCTCTCTCGAATATTCCCTTATTCATTCTTCCCATGGACTGTACAGGTGCTACGGTACACATTTTTGTCTAAGCGATAAACTCCGTTCCCGAATTTTTCCCGTTCGGCACACTGATTCTTGTCCCAATGCGCAGATGTGCACAGGGCCACACCTGTCCCAATAAAATTCTCAAAAAACGCTGCGGTGCTAATCCCCATGCGGATTACAGACGCTCTGCGTACCAAGGGGGCTTCAACATCACGGGTGCTTTGATTTATTCCCCTCGCCTCGTTTCGGCTTTGCCTCCTTCCAACTCCCTCTGCGCAACTCCGTTGCGCCTAATTCCTTCACTTCGTACTTCGTACTTTGTACCTCGTACTTGATCACCCTCGCGTCTTCCTGCCTCAAAGTTACCGCTCATCGCGAAGCTCATATTTTTCTTGGGACAGATGTGGCACAGGGCGCGTTTTTACTTGCCATGCGGCTTTCTTGCATGTACAATTGTCCTCCGACAACACCTTTCATTCCCGGCTATTAACGTCATGATGAAAAAAATCATCTATTCGATGGCAACGGCATTCCTTTTGAGTGTCATTTTAACTCTACTCATTCCAAAGTGGCTCTTCAAGGGAGACGCCCGCTGGACGTACCGAAATGATGAGGCACGCGTGGATGTCAAGTTTAGCGGTCATGTGAAAGGAGGACGCGTAGGCGTGGAGTGTGCCGACAGTCAGATACTACAACCTATGTGGTTATCTAACGAAAATTATCAGGGCACATGTGTTCACATACCCATCTCCTACCGGAATAAAACGTGCCACATAAAGCTTACTCCTAGGGCAGATGAATGGGGAGGGGATGCTAACCTCGTTATAGAACTCAAGGGCAAGGACTTTCAGCATCGGGGGAAAAGGAGACCTGCGTGGGTATGCTATCGGAATATCACCCTGAACGGACAACCCGTAGCCGCAGAGAAGGTCGTTTGGCACGATAGGTCCTTTGTTCTGAAATACCCCCCCCCCCCCCCATTCTTCGCGTGACATCACGCTGGCATTTGACGTTTGCAAGCCTCTTGCGGCGTCCGATATTGCTTTCGTGAATCTCCTCGGGGGGTTCTCGGCATTTTTCCTGCTCATACTCTTTTTCTCGCCGCTTAAGAAAGTTGCGTGTCGTGTATTGACGTTTATCAACAGGAAGGATATCGTCAAAGCTCTGAAAGACGGCTACTTACACATTGACCCGGTTTACCGTCGCTCCTTTTGGATCATCTTCGGGGTGATTTGTTTTGCATTCGGTTTCCACACGATTTGTTTTATGTGGGGGAATCATGACTGGTTCCTTTTGGATAGCAAGCAACGCTGGTTTTCACTCGTGTGGGCCGGTAGATACATGATTTACGCAGTCAAGATACCTCTTTCAAATGGCAGGGCAAACGCATTAGGAGTTGGATATACGTATGGAATTTATTATCAATAAG
>CAYWNS010000010.1:0-36908 GCA_964459715.1 uncultured Akkermansia sp. | reverse complement strand
TTTTTGTTTACTGGGTTATTATACTCCATTCTGGGACCGGATGCACCCTTTTTGGGGGTGCATTCCCCCCTGGTGCATTTTATTCTACGATGAACAAAATTCAGAATGATGACGTAAAAAAGTCTTGTCTTTGTCGCCAAATGTATTTAGGATGGCGGGCGAGGTGGATGACCGGTATACGAGTAAAGAGAGCACGGCGCGCCCGGTGGGGCTGCGGTGGCGGTGCTTTGTGTGAGCGTATGTCCGGTAGCCGAGGGCACAATGTGTGTGCAGAAAAAGATAACTCATTGAACGCTTTGGCTCCGGACAGTCAAAGCGTTTTTCGTGTGCCGCTCCTCTCTCCCCCAGATGACAAATCACCATGAAAGAGTCTCCAAAAATCACCCTGTCACAGAGCTGCCGCCGCCTCGTAGAGGGCGACACACAGACCCCTATTCGCCTGTACATGCAGATATCGCGGCAGAACCGTGAAGCTATCCTGCTGGAGAGTGCCGAAGTGGATGGACGATGGGGACGTTACAGTGTCATCGCGACAGACTACCTGTGTGAAATCTCGTGCCGAGACGGAAACCTAGGCGTACAGGTAAATGACTCATCGGTCGCCGGGCTGAAAGCTTACGATGGCATGCCCTACATGCAGGGTCTCAGGGAGTTGATGCGTGCCGTGGAGATTGTGGCGGAAAATCCGCAGATGGCTCCGATCGCACGTGCGTTGTACGGGTACTGGGGCTACGAAATGGCAGCCGTCTTTCAGCCCAAACTGGCGGAATCTCTGGACATCAAGGACGCCGAGTGCCGTCTGGTCCTCGCCGCCACCGTTCTCGTGTTCGACCACGTTTACAATAAGCTCTACCAGCTGAGCATCGGTGCTCCGCGCGACATCGTCAACATGCCCGTGCTCATGAACTGTCACCCGGGCTCCTTTGCCGTCGGAGAAGCAGAGCACCGACCATCCGAGCGGGAATATAAGGCGGGTGTGCAAAAAGTGCGGCAGATGTTGCACGATGGGGAAGCCATTCAGGTCGTCGGAGCAAGTCAGTGCCGTGCCTCTTTCGAGGGCGACAGCTTCACCCTCTACCGCCGTATGCGCAGCATCAACCCCTCGCCTTACATGTTTTTCATGCGTTTCAGCGATATGGAACTGTTCGGCGCGTCTCCGGAAGTGATGGTGCAGTGCACCGGCGGCAAACTCCTCCTTTCCCCCATCGCCGGCACCCGACGTCGCGGTCGCGATGCAACTGAAGATGAAGCACTTGCGGCGGAGATGCTCGCCAGCCCCAAGGAGCGTGCCGAGCACGTGATGCTCGTTGACCTAGGTCGCAATGATCTGGGGCGTGTGGCTACGGGCGGCTCCGTGCAGGTGGAACGCCTCATGGACGTCGAACGCTTCTCGCACGTCATGCACATGACCAGCAGAATCACTGCGCAACTTGCCCCGGGCAAGGACGCGCTGGATGTGCTGGCGGGCACCTTCCCGGCGGGCACAGTGAGCGGTGCTCCCAAACTGCGTGCCATGCAGATCATCCGCGAAATCGAGCAAGTCCCCCGTGGTCCCTACGCCGGGTGCATCGGATGGCTCGGGCTGGACAAAGATGCCGTCCACCTCGACACGGGTATCACCATCCGCTCCGTCTGGCGACGCGGTAACTGTCTCTACTGGCAGACCGGCGCGGGTCTCGTCTACGATTCTGACCCCAAGTACGAGTGGATGGAGTGCCAAAATAAGGGGCGCATCATCGATACCATCCTCTACTCCGGCGAACTCTGACCTTTTTCTGTCCATGCTCCTCTTCATCGACAACTACGATTCCTTCTCCTACAACATCGTGCAGTACTTTTTGCGCACCGGTCGCGAACCCGTCGTACTTACGAACGATGACCCGCGTCTGCTCGACCTGTCCGTCTCTCCGGAGTTGGAAGCCGTCGTGCTTTCCCCCGGTCCGAGTACGCCGCAGCACGCCGGTCTGTGTCTGCAATTTTTGGCGCGTCTACCGCACCGCGTCCCGGTGCTGGGCGTATGCCTCGGGCACCAATGCCTCGGCGTTCATGCCGGGTGCGAGGTGGTGCGCGGTCCCAAAGTCATGCACGGCAAAACGAGCATCATCTCGCATGACGGCACAGGTCTCTACCGAGGGATTCCTTCCCCCATGCAAATCGGTCGCTACCACTCTCTCGTCGTCAAGGTGCCGGAGCACCACCCCCTGTTGGAAGTCACGGCACGCGATGAAGACGGCGAGGTGATGAGCATGCGTTACAAAGATCGTCCGTGGGTCGGTGTGCAATATCACCCGGAATCTATCCTCACCCCGGAAGGAATTCGCCTGATTGCCAACTTCCCTACGTCCATAACATGAAGCACGGAAAAGCGTATATGAAAACGATCGTACACAATCCACCGCGCTGCGGGTCTAATCTCTCTTCAATCTACATCATCCTATGCAAATAGCTACCATTCTCGAACTACTCGCCGAAGGTCAGAACCTTTCGGCTCAGCAAGCGGACTTCGCTTTCGCTCAACTCATGGACGGGCACCTCTCACCCGCGCAGGCAGGAGCTCTGCTTCTTACACTGCGTGCGAAAGGTGAAACTGCCGATGAAATGTACGCCGCCGTGCACAATGCGCTGCAACGGGCATGCTTGGTGGAGGATGTCGGAGGGGTGTATGCGGACGTCGTGGGCACCGGAGGCGACGGCAAGCACAGCTTCAACTGCTCCACTGCCACCGCCCTGACTCTCGCCGGCATGGGCTACCGCATCGTGAAACACGGCAACCGCGCCGCTTCCTCCTCCAGTGGTGCCGCCGATGCTCTGGAATCTCTCGGTTACCCGCTCGACCTTGACCCGGCGGGCATCCGCGCCTCCCTTGCCTCCTGCCGCTTCGCCTTCGCGTTCGCCCCGCACTTCCATCCCTGTTTCAAATTCATCGGTCCGATACGCCGGGAACTGGGTGTACGTACCCTGTTCAACTTGCTCGGTCCTTTGATTAACCCGAGTAAACCGCCGCTGATGATGCTGGGTGTCGCTACTCCGCAGATAGTGCCCCTAGTGGCACGTACCCTCGCGGAAAGCGGCAGCTATACCCGTGCTTACGTCTTCTGCGGCGCACAGGGCTACGATGAGCTCACGACCTTCGGTCCGGCTACAGCTTGTCTCGTGCGGGGTAAACACACAGAGGACTTCCCCCTCATCCCCGCCGAATGGGGCTTCACCGATGCGTGTCCCTCGCAGGAAGACTTGCGCGTGGAGAGCAAGGAGGAAGCCGCCTCCGCCCTCCGTGCCATCCTCAGTGGCTGCGGCACGAAAGCGATGATGGACATGGTCGCGCTGAATGTGGCTCTGGGTGTCCGTTTGTTTGAGCCGGATTTGCCCATTCAGGAATGCGCCGCCCGCGCTCGCCGTGCCCTCCTCGATGGCGTAGGTATGCGTGTGGTCTCCGAATGGAGTAAAAAAGGATGAATCTTCAACGCTTTATCGATGCGAAACAGGAGGAGCTGCGGGCTCTGCGTCTCGCCGTGCCCGCGCCGCTCTCCTGCCCCCGTCCGAGCTTCCTGCGTGCCCTGCAATCTCCCCTCCCGCCCGGGCAGCCCCTGCGGGTGATAGCCGAATTCAAGCGCAGCTCTCCCTCCGCCGGGGCGATCAATGCTGCGGCAGACCCCCGCCGTATTGCCCTCGCCTACGCCGCCGGGGGTGCCATGTGCGTGAGTGTGCTCACCGAACGCGCCTATTTTCACGGCGGGCTTGACGACCTGCGTGCCGCCGCGTCAGCCGGTCTCCCCCTTCTGCGCAAGGATTTCCTGTTCGATGAATTGCAGGTACGCGAATCTTTTGCCACTCCTGCGAGCGCGATACTGCTCATCGTGGCCCTCACTCCGGACCCCGGAAAACTGCGCGCCCTGCGCGAGCTGGCTGAATCCCACGGGCTCGATGCCGTGGTGGAGATATTTTCCCGCAGCGAACTTGCCCCCGCCCGAGAAAGCGGTGCTCGCATCATCCAAGTAAACGCCCGTAACCTAGAATCGTTCACCACCGACCGCGCTGCTTGTCTGCGCCTTGCTTCCCTGCGTGAACCGGGGGAAGTCTGGATAGCTGCCAGTGCTATGAGCGAGTACTCTCACCTCCTAGACGCCGCAGCTGCCGGTTTCGATGCCGCTCTCATCGGCACCTCTCTCATGCGGTCCCCCAACCCTTCTCTTAAACTCCGTCATCTCCTCCGAAAACCATGACGCCCAAATTCCCCTTCATCAAAGTGTGTGGGCAAACACATGCCGGTACGGTGGACGCCTCGCTCTCCATGGGTGCCCAATTCATCGGCTTTATCTTCCATCGCAGCAGCCCTCGCAGTATCACCCCGGAACGTGCCGCTTCCATTCACTCCCGCTTTGCCGCCCGTGTGGGTGTCTTCGTCAAACAAAACGCTCCCGAAATCCTCCGTATCATGGAGATCGCTCACCTCAATTATGCTCAACTACATGGTGCTCAAACTATTGAGGACGCCAAGCAGATCGGTCCCGAGCGGGTCATTCGCGTCGTCTGGCCGGAGCGTTGCGGCAGCACCCCCGCCCTTCAGCAACTCTTGGATACTTGGGCTCCCTTCTGTGCCCTTTACCTGCTGGATGCCGGTCAGCGCATCGGCTCCGGCGGCACCGGTCATTCTTGGGATGTCTCTCGCCTCGCCCACGTGCGCTTTCCCCACCCCTGGATCCTCGCCGGCGGTCTCAATGCCCGAAATATCCCCCGTCTCCTCGCCCTCTGTCACCCGGACGGCATCGACCTGAACTCCGGCGTCGAACTCGCCCCCGGTCTCAAGGACGCCTCCATGCTCCTCGCGGCCGTGCACGAGTCGCGTCGCGTGCACTCTCACCTGTCCCAATAAAATTTTCATGAATCGTCACAATGCTAATCCTCATGCGGGTTACAGACGCTCTGCGTACTTCATACCTCGTACTTCCATTCCCCCGGGGGCTTCAATCTCACGGGTGCATGAATTCAGTTCTCACGTATCGTTCCCGCTTTGCGTTCATCGTTTCCACCTGCGCAACTCCGTTGCGCCTAACTTCTTCACTTCGTACTTCGTACCTCGTACCTCGTACCTCGTACTTGATCACTCCGCGTTTCCCTGTCTCAAAGTCATCGCCCACCACGAAGCTCATATTCTTCTTGGAACAGACGTGGATTCGCGGCGCGTGCGCTAAGTTTTCGTTCGATCGCGTGACAACATCATCATATACTACCGCAGCTTTCGTACCATGCATAACATCATTCTCAATAATGGCGTTGCCATGCCGTGTATCGGCTTTGGCGTGTACCAAATAAACAACCGGGAAGTCGTCCGCTGCGTGCGGGATGCCGTGGACTGCGGTTACCGTCTCATTGACACAGCTCAGTGGTACGGCAATGAAGAAGGAGTGGGGCATGCCGTGGCGGAGTGCGGTGTGCCGAGGGAGCGGTTATTCCTGACCACCAAACTGCAGAGTGCCCACCACGTGGAAGAAAGCGTCGATGCTTCCTTGCGTAAATTGCGGTCGGAATACCTAGACCTCCTGCTCATCCACTGGCCCATGGGTGGGGACGTGGCAATATGGCAATCCATGCAGCGCTTGTATGACCGGGGGAAGCTGCGCGCCATCGGCTTGAGCAACTTCTACGGCAGTGACCTAGATAGCATTTTGCGCCACACGGACGTCACGCCGCAGGTCATCCAGCAGGAACTTCACCCCTTTCGCCAGCAGCGGGAGCTCCTGGAATTCTACCGCAAGCTGCGCATCGTGCCCCAAGCTTGGTCTCCCCTTGCCTGCGGAAAACAAGGCATCTTCACGAACCCCCTGCTCTCACGCATCGGTTCTTCCTACGGCAAGTCCCCGGCTCAAGTTGCCCTGCGTTTCCTCGTGCAGTGCGGTATCTGCCCCATCCCCAAATCCACTCACAAAGCTCGTATGGCGGAAAATCTCGACATCTTCGACTTCTCCCTCTCCGAAGCGGATATCTCTGCCATCCGTTCCCTCGACCTCGGTCACGGTCTCTTCGGCTGGTACGACTAGCACCATCCTCTCCACCCTTTCTTCCCCAACCACCTCACCACCTCTCACGCCACTCCACAGCTTTGCATGCTTCGTACCTCGTACTTGCGGCGAGCACTTGTGTTGGGCATTTAATTTCTCGTTTCAGGCACGATCCCTCGCCCGTGGCAGCGCAGACATGGTAACCTCATGCTGCCGCGCCCATTGCACGTCGGGCATATGATGATACGCGTGCTTGGCGTTCCCGAGCCCAACCCCGCGCGGATACCGGTGTTAATTCCGTTGACCGTGCTGCCATCCGCACGTACCATGCCGGTTCCGCGACACTGCACGCAGGGGGCTCCACGCCGAAAGCCGCCGCAGGAAGGGCAGACGTAGAGGGCGATGTTTCCTGCATGCCCCACATAACCTCTGCTCTCGCCATTGATCATACTGCCGTCCACGCGTACTATTCCCGCACCGCGACACTGTACGCAAGGCACCCCACTCACGCGCCCACATCCACTGCATGAAGGACATACATTCACGGGAACCTGTGCTGCACTCTCCGGCAGCATCACCATCAAAAGCACCGCAGCGAGTAATCCAACTGCGTAAATAAGCCTAAACCAAATGTGAATCCTACCCTTCACGCTGCCATCCTACCCTCCTTTCCCCGACATAGCAAGTGAATTCGACCAATCGCCGCAGCACCATGACCAGTACGAAATACGTAGAACCAAGGAACAACGCTTGTGTGATGTCACAGTCCGGCGCGAGTTTACCATCCGCGCAACTTCGTTGCGCCTAACTTGCACGACTTTCCCTCCTATACACACCACGGTTCATTGCCTCCTCGCAGTTACTCTTTAGGTCCCGAATCCCGCGTCATCGCGGTTCCTTAGGGATTTTCGCGATGCGTGTGAAAACCGTCTATGAATTAGCACTGCAGCAATTGTCAAGAAATTGCTCGGGACAAATGTGTCCTTCCCCTCGCCTTCACCATGCAACGCCGCTCCCACGCCGCCCCTCACACACGTACCTCCCCACCACTCCCTCCACTTTCCGCCACACCCGCCCCCTCTCGACTTTGCACACTTCGTACTTCTTTCTCGTTGTTCCAGCGTTGAGAAATTCCGGCGTAAGAATCGATCCTGCGATCGCGGAAGAAAGGCCAAATACGTCGGTGCTCTTCTAGGGCATCTAGGTCCAAGTCCGCACAGAGAATCGTATCCTCGGATGTCGGTGCCTTAGCGAGGAGTTGACCATTGAAGTCCGCCACAAAACTCTGCCCCCAAAATGTAGTTTGTGCCTCGGTACCGCAGCGATTGACGGCGCAGACGTAGCACCCATTGGCGATGGCGTGACCGCACTGCACCGTTTCCCAAGCGTGGTGCTGGGCGGCGTAGAGCCCCTCCTCCCCGGGTATCCACCCGATGGCTGTGGGGTAGAAGAGTATTTCCGCACCTTGCAGTGCCGTGAGGCGCGCCGCCTCCGGAAACCACTGGTCCCAGCAGATCAATACCCCGATTTTTCCGAATTGGGTCGCGAAACACCGATAGCCTGTGTCACCGGGCGTAAAATAAAACTTTTCCTCAAACCCCGGGTCCTGCGGGATGTGCATCTTGCGGTACGTGCCTAAAAAGGTACCGTCCGCATCCACCACACACGCAGTGTTGTGGTACACACCGGGTGCTCGTCTCTCAAATCCGGCTGCCACCAGCACCACCCCCAACTCCTTTGCCGTACCCTGCAGCTGCTCCGTCCACTCCCCGGGTATCTCCTCTGCCAAATCAAAGGCTGCGCAATCCTGCTCCCTACAGAAATAAAGCGTGGTGCACAGCTCCTGTGTACAAATAATCTGCGCTCCGTGCGACGCGGCTTCGTATATGGCAGCACGCGTACGCCTCTTATTTTCCACCACATCTTCCGCGGCTGCCTGTTGTATGAGCCCGACTCTTACCATGCGTTTATTCTAGCCCCTCCCGCCCCGTTCGTCAAGACCATCGAATTCGGTCCAATATCATTAAAGACTTAGTGGTGAGCGATGACTCTGCGCTAGGAAAACGCAGAGGTGATCAAGTACGAGGTACGAAGTATTTAGAGTTCGGCGCAGCGGAGTTGAGCGGGCAAATTACGCTTGCCTGAGGGGGCGCGGGGTGTATAACGAATCTGCAGCTAGGACACGGACAGCAGAAGACATGCACACGGTTCCCGACATCAATTCGATAATGAAGAAAATGCTGGATGCCGGGTTGGTGTGTAGTGCCATTGAGAGATTTTTCATCCCTGCGTGGTGTGATTTTGCCACGTTCGAAGATGCCGGAGCTCGCCAAGCAGCTTTCCTCGAAATTGCTAAACGCCTAGGAGTCACGTACACGGAGCTTATCTCAGACGAAACCCCTCTGCGGCTCGATGTCAGACGGCGGGGAAGCGCGTTCAGAAAGAGTAAAAATAAGGAAACCGCAAAATTGGAAACATCGCGGTTTGTCGGGATCAGGTTGTCGAATGTGATAGCGGAGGCGTATTCTCGGAGTAGGAAATTTGTCAAGTTTTCACGCAAGGATGTGAGAGTGTGCCGTGAGAGCATTTTGGTGGGCGAGCCGTGGATTTCGTTCAGTGCTTTGCTAAATTTTTGTTGGCAGTGCGGAATTCCTGTCGTTTATCGCAAAGGGGGAAAAGGGCAAGCTTTTGATGGTTTGTCCATCATGACCGAAAAGGGGATACCGGTTATCATTTTGGCATCCGAGAGAAATACGGCGTGGACGTCATTTACCTCGCGCATGAATTGGGGCACATCATGCTCGGGCATTTGGATGCGACTCAAGAAGAGATGTCGAAAGAACAAGAGGATGATGCGGATAACTTTGCTCATTCCCTGCTGTGCGGTCCTGCCGATTTACCGACCGTGCAACCGGATATTCCAACGGCGGAACTGAAGCGAATCGTAGAGGTTCTTTCCCCATGGCAAACCGATTTCTTGGACACCCTTCTTGCGTAATGCCCCCGCCTTCCGCAAATTTTCACCTCCATAGTTCATCATGACGCGACGTTTGCGGCGATGAACTTTACCAAAAATTCGGCAGCTTGTTAGTCCCGCGATCGCACGGTTAAGGCGTAGTACCGTGCCACAAATTTGCCGCCACATTGTTCCACCCTACACGCTGCTCCACAGCTTTGCTACTTCGTACCTCGTACTTCCCGTTCTCCTCGTACTTGATTGCCTCTGCGTTTTCCTACCGCAACGCCATCGTTCACCTAGGCACTTTTTTTGCGGATACAATGAACGGGGGAGGGTCATAGGACGCCTCCCCCGCCATTTGTTTACCGAATAAAAACCATCACGATTATATCAGCGATGGTGCGGACCGGGAAAATGCGGTCCGTGCGGTCCCGGATGATGAGGTCCGGGGTGATGCGGTCCCGGAAAACCCGGTCCCGGATGGTGCGGCCCATGCGGTCCCGGGTGATGCGGACCGTAGGCAGGTGCCAACGGGGCGCACATGAGTGCTATTGCTATGACTATCTTTTTCATTATCGTGTCTTCCCAAGTTTGAGGAAGGGGTTCTCTCTGCTTACGCTCTCAATCTGTCCAGCTCCCTATCGGTGGTCTTTGGCCTATATCCCTGTTACCCTCCACGTTGACACCCCCGGGTGCTACCCCTGAGGAGGGCTTGTTGGCGTTCGGGGTTACCTGTGAACCGCCCGGGGCTACTCCCGAGGAGGGCTTGTTGGCGTTCGGGGTCACTTGCAAACCGCCCGGTGCTACTCCCGCAGACGGTCTATTGGTGTTCGGCGTTACCTGCACACCGCGCGGAGCTACTCCTGCGGGGGGTCTGTTGGCATTCGGCGTTACCTGCACACCGCGCGGAGCTACTCCTGCGGAGGGTCTGTTGGCATTCGGCGTTACTTGCACACCGTGCGGAGCTATTCCCACAGACGGTCTGTTGGCGTGCGGTGTTACCTGCACACCGCGTGGGGCTACACCGCTGCTGCGACCCGGACGACTGCCCTGCCACGGACGCCCACCCTGTCGGTGGTTGTTCACGGCACCCGGCATGGGGTGCCCCTGCGGCATAGGACGGTGCATAGCACCCGGAGAGGGGCGACCCGGCATGGGACGGTGCATGGCACCCGGAGAGGGGCGACCCGGCATGGGACGGTGCATGGCACCCGGCATGGGGCGACCACCGTGACCCGGGCGATGGAACCTTGGACCCTGCGCCATCACGAGCGGCGCACACAGCATTGCTGTCAGAGCAATAAACTTTGTATTCATTGTATTAAAACAGAATGGGTTGAAACGAAGTCGAATGAATTACGAGCGAGATCAAGAGGCAATAAAGACACCCCCGGGACTCCCTCCCCACCGAGAGGGGGCGGGGAAAGGGAGCGGGGTATCAAAGATTAGCAACTACTTGATATACTGAGCGTTCGCCATCGCCGTTTTTAGCGTAGGCGAGTCGAAGTAATTGTGCTTCACGATGCGATCGAGCGTATCGTTGTAGGCTTTCTTCACGTTTTCCGGCACATCCACTCCGAACGCTTGGGCGTTGGAGATGATTTTCTGCACCTCTTCCCAGTTGTCGGCGAACTTTTCAGCCTTCTCTTGGGAATCGATGTTCTTGGCATCTGCCAGATGCGTCACCACTCTTTCGAGGGCTCTGCCGATAGCACATTCCTCCGGCTTCTCGGCTGAGATGCAGCTGAGATAATCACAGGAGGAGAGAGCGAGTGCTGCACCACAGGTCAGCAATGTTAGTATCGTTTTCATGGTAATAATATAGTGTATGGTCAGGGAAAAAGGGAAAAAGGTTTACATAGCCATGCCGTCCGGCACAAAGTGAGCGTTTGAGGTGCCGTGGTAATAGGTACCGTGAACACCGACGCTGAGGGCTCCGATTTGCTTGTAGATCGGCTGTACAAAGGTGAACATCTCACCGGTGGTATCCACCGTCACGGTGACACGCTGGCACTTGGTGCGCCCCATGGCATCCGTCAGGTAGCGACCTGCCAGAGCCCCTGCGGCAGCCATACCGACGCTAGCAGCGATTCTCCCCTTGCCCCTACCGATCAGTTGACCGGTACCCAGACCGACACCGGTACCGATGATGGTACCCATGTTGCGGGCGGTATCCGAAGTCTCCTGCGTAACGGCACTCACTGCCGTCACGGTGGCGGGAATAGCTTGCTGCGCCACCCCGACCTGCGAAGCCTTCACTGTGTTGTAGTCCTCCATGCTGGCGCAACTCACCAGCAGAGAGCATCCGACGATTGCGGTTATCAGGTATGTTTTCATGAGAATAAGCGATGAGTGATTAAACAGACTTTCCTGTGCGGTGAAATTAGCAGATGAAATGACCCGGTGCGGACTCGACCGCAGCGGTAGGCACCGGTGCTATCTTGATGCCGCCGGGTGCCGAGGGCGATGCCGTACCCGAACCCTTGCGCTCCGGTCTCGGACCGGGACGATTGCCGGGACCCATTTTGGGATGCGGACCAGGTCCGTGACCCATACCCGAACGATTGGGATGAGAACCGAAACCGTGACCTAAACCCGGTCTCGGACCGGGACCTAAGCTCGGACGACCGGGGCGAGGACCGGGACCAAATCCGGGATGCGGACGGTCGGGACGTAGACCGGAACCGTGACCCAAGCCCGGATGATCAGGGCGAGGACCATGACCGAAACCGGGACGCGGACCGAGACCGCCGTGGCGGTTCGGGTGCAGACCGGGTCCTCCCATCATGCTAAAGCGGTTAGGACGCGGACCGGGACCGGCGAGATGATGCCCTGGGCGCGGTCCGGGAGACATGGGATGACGGTGTCTGAGCGGGTGATGATGTTTGACCATGGGAGGCGGTACCGCCACACGATGCGCATGGACGGGGTAGACCACACTTGCACCGGACTGCGGTTCCCAGCTCGGAACACTCACGGCCTGCTGCAATAGACTCACGTCGTAGATCGGCTGGCTGTTGCTGTCATAACCGTACACGGCGTTGTCACCGTCGTACCCGTAGATCGGTACGCCGTTTTCATCATACTCTTGGAGTGTGTCGCCGTAATAGTCTATGGGACCGCCTCCTAAAACGCCGACTATGGAGTTTAAACCACCCGCGCATGAGGAGAGACCGAGCACGAAAGCCGCCAAAAGAGGTATGTAGAAATGTGTTTTCATAGGGTGTGTGTGACTCATTAGGGGCACCACGCGACGCAATGATAGATGATTTCAAATCAACTATCATTCTGTCCGGGGGAGGTGTCCTCCTCCGTCAACGAATACTGAACAACTATGAAACGTACTATCGTAATCATGATGGTCTTTGCCGCAGCGGTGGGGATGCTTGGTGAGAGCTCCTGCAAATCCATGAAATCGCTGGGGCATACAATCACAGAAATGGGGCTGAACCCGTTTGAGAAAACCTACAGCATGAACGCTGTGGTGGTGCATGCCGCCACACCTTCTTACCATGCCGGCGGTGAACATATTATGGGCAAGGGTAAGGGTGAGATTACGACTCAGGAAGGCTACTCCCAGAGCATTGTCATTCGTACAAGCGACGGTCAGACCTACAAGGGTAGTATCTCCGTGGATTCCATCGACGCCTGTGTGTCAACCGGTGATGAGGGAGTTGCCGAAATCGGCGTTACCTCTCACATGCTCAAACATTTCGAGAAGAGTTATTGAGTCAAATCCACTCCTCTCGCACGGTGGTGTCACCGCGAGGGAGGAGTTGCGGGAAGCCGGGGTAGGGATGCGGGGGGGGGGCTCCCTTCCTCGGCTTTCCCCTTCCGTGTAAGGCACTTATCCCTTCCCTATGTCCCCTGACTGCAAATTTTCTTCAAAAAAAATTTGCCAGGGTAACAAGAAAAGTTTGACAGTTGATTTGAAATCAACTGTCAAATCTTTTTTTTTTGCGCACAACCGGGCATTCACAGCCGTCCCGAGAAAAATACGGGCTTCGTGGTGGGCGATGACTTTGCGGCAGGAAGACGCGGGGGTGATCAAGTACGAGGTACGAAGTGAAGGAGTTAGGCGCAACAGAGTTGCGCGGGCATGGCGGGAGAAGGCAAAGCAGAAACGACGTGTGGGAACTAAATTCATGCACCCGTGGTGTTGAAGCTCCCTTAGTACGCAAAGCGTCTGTAACCCGCATGGGAATTGGCATGGCAGCGTTTTTCGAGAATTTTATTGGGACAGTTGTGCCGGGCATTTAATTCTTGGGACAGTTGTGGTATTGAGGTGTGTATGAAAGCGAATGCGAAGAGAGGGAGAGATAGGCTGGGACAGGAGATGATAGAGGCATGCGGGGTAGACATGATGGATGCGGCGCGGATCATTCACGAACTGGCGGGATGTTTGGGCACGGGCGGAACGCTGAACGCGCAGGAATGTCTACGCGTGCTGCGTAAAGCGCGGGGAGTGCTGCAGGAGGCAAACCCGAAGTTCACCTTGGCACAAGGGGCAGAGCAGATGCTGGCATCCAAAAGGCACCGACGCACCGCTACATGCCGCGAATTGACCTACTTCACGAAGAAGCTTATCACCCGCAACCCGGAGATAGCGGCGTGCGAGATACGCCACATCACGACGGAGATGTGCCGGAGCATGTTGGAGTGCACTTTTTGCCGGACATCGATGCGATGTAAGGCACGTACCATCCTGCACGGGCTCTTCGCCTTCTGTTGTTGCCGGGGCTGGGTGGAGCGAAATCCGGTGGACGCGCTGCCGAGGGAACCGGTGACGGAGCGGGAAATCGAGCCGCTGACACTGGAAGAAATTGGTCGCTTGCTGGGTACCTCTCTGCTCGCCGAGCATCTGGCATGTGCCCCGGCGGTGGGAATTATGCTGTGGTGCGGGATACGTCCGGTGGAAGTAACCCGTTTGCGATGGCGCGATGTGCACTTCGACACCCGTACCATCACCGTGAACTCCGCGCAGAGCAAGACGGGCGGGACTCGCTGTGTGAGCATGCCCGCGCCCCTGATACACTGGCTGCGGCGTTTTCGCGCCGGAAAGAAACGGGACGAACGGATATGCCCGCGCAGCTGGGCACACCGGTGGGGAGCTCTGCACCGAGCCAGCGGGCTGAACCCTTGGCGGCGAGATGTCCTGCGTCACACCTTCGCATCCTGCCACGCGATGCATTTCCGCGACTTGGGCAGTCTGCAGCTGGAAATGGGGCACCGCTCCGTCCAAATGCTGCGCTTCCGTTATGTCTCCCTAGCGCATTTCTCGCGTAAGGCGGCAGCGTGTTTCTGGAGCGCGAGTTATTGGACACAGAGGATAGTCGGGGGAACGAGGTGTCGGGCGGGGACGGGGGGAGAAGAACAACCGTAGGGGACAGAGAGAAAAGCTAAGTACGAGGTACGAGATATTCAAGTTAGGTGCAACGAAGTTGCGCGGAATTTGGCTGCAAAGCCTAGGAGGAGCGGGTGAAATAGGCAGCGGCTGATGTGCAGGGAAAACAGCTGTGGTCTGTGGTCAGGCTTGCTCCTCCTCCAGTTTAGAGTAGGCAAAGACCTCATCGGGGTCGGGACCGTGCTGCGGTTTTTCCACTTTGCTACGGAAGAGCTTCATGATAAACACGAAGGAGCAAGGAATGAAGAAGACACCCAAGATAGTGGCAATGGACATGCCAATGACCACTACCACGCCAATGGCGTTGCGAGCCAATGCCCCGGAGCCCTCTGCAGTCACGAGGGGGACACAACCGAAGATAAAGGCAAAGGAAGTCATCAGGATGGGACGCAGGCGCATACGGGCGGCGGCAACGGCGGCATCCAGTAGGGAGAGACCTCGTTCCATCTGCAACACGGCGTATTCCACGATAAGAATGGCATTTTTCGCGGCTAGACCGACGAGCATGACGAGCCCGATTTGGGCGTAAAGATTCAGCTCAATACCAAAGAGCCAGAGACCGACGAAGGCCCCCAACACAGCCACCGGAACGGAGAGGAAAATGGCTAAGGGAAGAGTCCATTTTTCGTACAGGGCAGCCATAATTAAGAAAGCGAAGAGAGCGGAGAGAGCAAAGATAGCCCCCAGCCCCAAACCATCCTGCACCTTTTTTTCTTGAAAGCTCATATCGATGTAATCGATGGCAAACTTTGTTGTATCCAGATTCTTTTGGAAACAATCCTCCACGGCAGCCATGACTTGGGCGGTGGAATAACCTTCCGCCGGGGTAAGATTGATACGGGCGGAGTTGTAGTTGTTCATGTGGAACACGAACTCCGTATCAGCGATATCCTTGATCGTGACGAGAGTACTGAGGGGCACCGATTCCCCGGCACTGTTACGTACGTAGAAATTAGCGATTTTGTCGGTGTTGACACGGCTGAATCCGGCGGCTTGCAAATAAACCTGCCACTGCTGACCAAATTGAGTGAAATAGTTGACAAACTGCGAACCGTTGAAACACTGCAAGAGCGCGTTGGCAGAAGAATAATCCACACCTTGCGCCAGACACTTGTCCTTGTCAATGGCTATACTCTTTTGCGGCACTTGGGGGAGCATCATATCGGTGGCGGATGCGATAGCCGGGCACTTTTGCAATTCAGATTCGTAGCGTTGCACCTGCTCATAGAGCTTAGCCACGCCCTGCCCTTCCAAATCTTCCAGCACGACAGACACGCCGCTGCCGGTACCGACGCCGGGGATGGCCGGAGGACTGGTGACGAAGGTCATACCATCCGCCCCGCTCATCAGGAGAGCAGCGGTAAGACGTTTTTGCACATCCGCCGCAGTGGGACGCTTGCCGTTTGCCATGACCGGGCGGTCCTTGAAGTCCTTCAGCTTCACGAAATAGGTCATGGCATTGGTGGTCTGCACATTGATGATGATATTCATGCCGATGACGGAGAGGACATTTTCGGCGGCGGGGTCAGCGGCAATCGTTTTTTCTACGGTGACCGTTTGCTCCGTGAGGCGTTGCATGGAAACCCCCGGTTTCATGATGACCCCGCAGAGGAGGAAGCCCTGGTCTTCGTCCGGCAAGAACCCGCCGGGGACACGGTTGGCGACCGGCAAGATACACGCCGTCAGCGCAGCCAGCAAAGGGATCGAAAGGATGAGATGCCGACACATGAAACCGCAGGCAGCGGCAAAACCGGATGCCACTTTTTCGTAGCACCAGTTAAATAGGTTGTACAGTGGTCTGAGCAGGGAATGTTCCTCCGACTTCGGCCTGAGCAGCAGGGCAGAGAGGGCTGGGGAAAGCGTCAGGGCGTTAAAGGCAGAGATCAGCATGGATACCGCGATGG
Organism: uncultured Akkermansia sp.; assembly: GCA_964459715.1. Classification (GTDB taxonomy): domain Bacteria; phylum Verrucomicrobiota; class Verrucomicrobiia; order Verrucomicrobiales; family Akkermansiaceae; genus Akkermansia. Next base: position 20,642 of record CAYWNS010000010.1, on the reverse strand, counting down.
TGACCGCAAATTGCTGGAACAACGTACCCGTGATACCCGGTAAGAGCACCGAGGGGAGGAAGACGGCAGTCAACACCAGCGCGATAGCGACCACCGGACCACTCACCTCCTTCATGGCGGCAAATGTGGCTTGACGGGCAGACATACCGCTCTCCATGTGAGCTTCCACAGCTTCGACTACCACGATGGCATCATCCACCACCAGACCAATGGCGAGCACCATGCCAAGCAAACAGATCGTATTCAGGGAGAAACCTAGGATGGGGAAAAAGCAGAATGTAGTGACCAAGGAGACGGGCACAGCAATGAGCGGAATGAGAGTAGCACGCCAACCTTGAAGGAACACAAATACAACGAGGGCTACCAACACGAGGGCTTCGTAAAGCGTAACCACAATTTCGTTGATGGAATCTGTGACCGGCGTCGTGGTATCCAGAGCCACAAAACCATGCATCCCTTCCGGCATCACCTCCTCCTTTTCCGCAAAGAGTTTACGCAGATTCGCAGCGGTTTCGAGCGCGTTCGCGTCGGCAGATTGGTAGATAGCGAGGGCGGAGGCGGGGTTCTGATTCACGCGACCGGCGAGGGAATAACTCTGCGAGCCGAGCTCAATGCGGGCGATATCGCGCAGACGCACCGCTTGGGCACCTTGCTGCCGCACGATGATGTCCTCGAACTCTTCCACGCTTTCCATACGACCTTTGTTGCGGATAGTGTAGGTGAACTCCTGACCATCGGGCATGGGTTCAGCACCCACAGACCCACCGGGGTTGATGGTATTCTGGGAATTGACCGCGTTGTAAACCTCCTGCACCGATAGCCCCTTCTGCGCCATTTTTTCGCTGTCCAGCCAGATGCGCACCGCATAACGACCACCGAACACCACGACGTCACCCACACCCTTCACGCGCTTCACCGGGTCCACCAAATTGATGTAGGCGTAGCCGGTGAGGTCAATGGGGTTGAAGAAGCCCTGCGGGGAATCCAGCGTATACATCATGAGCGGGAGACCGGAGGACTGCTTAATAGTCACACCCATCTGCGATACTGTTGAAGGCAGCTGGGAAGTAGCCTGACTGTAACGCATGTAGGTAAGCTGCTGGTCCGTGTTCGCGTCCGTACCCGGCTCAAAGACGACATTGATGCTGCAGGTACCGTTGTTCGAGGAGGTAGAATTCATGTAATCCATCCTCTCGATGCCGGAGAGCTGCAGTTCGATGGGAGTGGCAACCGAGTCTGCGACTTCTTGAGCGTTTGCGCCCGGGTACGTGGCACTCAGGTTGATGGTAACGGGGGAAATATCCGGGTACTGCGCGATGGGCAGCCCCGCCAGACTGATGATGCCGAGCAGCGTGGTAACAATGGCAATAACCGCTGCGATAATGGGATGTTTAATGAAAAACGGAGACATATAAGAAGAGGGTTAATGATTTTGAGAAGAAGAAGCAGGAGTTGAATGCTGATTGATCGGGAGACTACCGGAGCTGCTGCCGCTCCCACCGTCCGCAGTGACAGAATCGACAACCGTATGAGGGGGAGAGTACCGGAAGGGCGAGGGATTGAGCGTGTTGGCACGGGCTCCACTCTGCGTGTTGGCAGCATACGCCTGCGCAGCCATGACCGAACCTTCCACAACTACCTGTACTTTAGATATATCCTGAAAACCGAGGGATTTGAGCACCATTTCCATAGCCGAGGAGAATCCCTGAGAAACAGCGATGAGGTCAAGCTCATCCTTGGCACCGGACTGCTTGAGCACAAGGGACCGGAAGTCCACCGCGCCCGCATGCTCAAGGAGCAAGGCATCCCAATCGGCTAAACCGGCTTGCTGCGGCGCGTTGTCGGGGAGTTTAGCGTTCGCTTGCTTTTCTAGGAGTGCGCGGGCAGAGGAAACCCCGGTCTGTTTGAAGAGCAACTCCCGCCAGTCTTTCACCCCTGCCCCCTGCAACACGGCAGCTTCCGGGTTCGGTGCTTTCGTCCTAGCCAGCAACATGGAGGTAACCAAGGCACGGTCAACATCCACGATTTGCATGGGTTGCACGGGACCGAGTTTACCGTCCTCACCCGGCACTGCCACATTGACGATAGAACCACGCGAGATGGGAAGCATGAGCGGGGCACCGTCTGCGGCAACCAACACGAGCACATCCCGCCCCTGAGCGTTCAACGGGGCGCGAGCGGGAACGAGATAGGCACCCTTCTGTTGATTCATTCCGGCGCGTACCCGCACCGACATGCCGCTGCGCAGGGCACCGTCTTTGTTATCGACATGCCCGATCACCCGCAGGGTCCCGGTGGAGCGGTTGAGTGCATTGTCGGCGGAGACGACCTCACCTTGGGAAGGATACACGGAATCGTCCTCTAGGATGAGCTCGAAGCCGGGTTTTTGTTCGCCGCCGTGTCGGTCGTTGAGCTTTTCAAAAGCGGCGATTCCGGCTAAAGCCCCCTTGCCGCTCACTTGGAAATCGACGCGCATGGGGTTACCGGAAGAGAGAGTGACCAGAGGCTGGACATCCGAGGGGGAGACCAATGCTCCGATAGAAGGTTTGTGGATACCCACGCGACCGTCAAACGGTGCGCAGATCACCGTGTAGGCGAGGTTGATTTCAGCGATTTTCAGAGCCGCTTCCATCTGAGAGATAGATGCCTGTGCCTTCAGAACACTTGCCTCACTCATCTTGATAGCACTGCGGGCATCCGTCAGTTTCTTATCAGAGATAGCACCGGGCGAGGAGGCATTGAGTTTGCTGTAGCGGTCGTAATCCTGGCGCGCACGATCCAACTGCGACAAGGCTTGCTCATGGGAAGCGTGAGCCATCAGGAGATTAGCACGGGCTTCGGCGACGGCGGCTTCGTAGGGGGCAGGATCGATGGTGAAGAGCTTGTCCCCCTTTTTCACGAGAGAACCATCACGGAAATGCTGTTCCTTCACAAAGCCACTCACTTGAGGGCGAATATCCGTTTCTTCCACCCCGCGCAGCGTGCCGAACCACTCATCATCCGCGTTGACATCCTGTCGCACCAAAGGCACCGTCTTGACCGGAATCGGCGGCAGGGTCGGCTTCACCGTCGGCTTATTCTGCGGTGTCGCGGGTTTTTCCTGTGTGGCGGCGGCGAGCTCCGGGGTCATCTGCGGCTTGTAGCTGAACAACTTAGGAACGATGGTGCCGCGCGATGGGAAAGGAGACTTAGAGGCGGAGGCAGACGAGTCGGTCGAGATGCGACTGTTGGCGGAAGATATGTTGGCGGCACGCACGGCATTCTGCTCATCTGCCACCACAATAGCCTTTGTCGGGTCATCGTATCCCAAAGTCTTCAAGGTATCCTTCAGTGGTTCACGGAGCCCGGCAACCGCCACCATCTTTTGGGATGACTTGTAGCCATTTGCCTCGTTGACAACTACCTCGTATTGCCCCTGCACAAGCACAGGCACCATGTGCGGCTCATTCTTGGGGTCTACGACGATAATAAAGTTATTGCGGAGCACACCGCGAATGGAATGCTGTGGCACCAAAAGGGCAGATTTACGCTGCATGGGGATACGCACACGCACCGGCATGCCGCCGCGCAACACGTGGTCCGGATTGGGCAACTCCCCTTCCACCGAAATGAGTCCTGACTCCCCAACTTTGCTCTCCATAGCCGTCAGCTTCCCTTTGTGTGGAAACACACTCTCGTCCTCCAGCAAAATTTCCACTGGGGGCGGTGGTTGGGGTTGACTGCCCACGCGACCGGCTATATCGCCGTACTGGCGGAAAGCATCGATCAACGTATCGCTGTTGATTCCGAACTCGATACGCAGGGGGTCAACCGCCGTGATGTTGGCGAGCTTTGTAGCCGGGCTCACGAGGTCACCGATGGAGACATCCGCCGTGCTCATGATGCCCGAGTAGGGAGCACGTACCACAGTGTATTCCAGATTGATCTTCGCCTTGTCTACGGCGGCTCGATTTTGCTCGACCGATGCCTGAGCGGCATCCAGCGCGGCTTTGGCGGCACGTAATTTATGACGCGCATCATCGAGCTCCTTCTCTGAAACGGCACCCTTTGCCACCAAAGGAGTGTAGCGGTTCACATCCAGCTGAGCTTGATCCAGAGTCGCCTGAGCCGAGACGACATCTGCTTGGGCGGCAGCGAGATTTGCTTGGGCTAGGTTCAACTCCGCTTGGAAGGTCGCCGGATCGATGCGGAAGAGCACATCCCCCTCGTGCACATAGCTTCCGTTGGTGTAATCTCGGCTGAGCAGGAAACCGCTCACACGAGGATGCAGGTCAGTATCCTGAATGCCGCGCAGGTAACCGAACCACACTTCTGTATCTGTCACCTCTTGCTGGATGATGGGGAAGGTCAACACTTCCGGCGGTGCTTCCGCAACCTGCTCTTTTTTCGGACCGCAACCCGACAACATGAACGCTAGGAGCAGCCCGGCAATAAACCGCACTGAATGACAGTGCTGCTTGAGCCATTTCTCGCTTCGTCTCTTCTTTACTTGCATGATCTGAGTATGATGTAAATGAAAAAAATAACGACCGCAAACACCCATGCCCCCGGTCCGCTCTTCTCTTCAGGGGTACCACTGTCATCGCCTCTGACTGGCGCACGTCTCCTCGGCACGCGCCAAGTCCTCTCACGCGAATCGTCGACAGTCGCTTGGGACGCCGTGCGCTCCCGCTGCCGGGGCTGCGATTCGGGCTCGCGGCGACCCTGCACCGGAGAGGGAGCAGGTTCGCTCGCCACCGAGGGAGTCATCGGCTTCGGACTGGGAAAAGGTTGCGACCACGACGTGGTAGACTGCTGGGGGATGTCGGAAACGGAATGCACTCGCTGTACAAATTCCTGAGCCCGCGCCTCCTGCTGCTGCACCATGGACTGCAACTTAGCTGTGAGATCCCGAGATAGCTCGTCGAGGGTCTTTCTCTGACTCGCCAGGCTATCTTCGACATCCCCGGCTGTATGCTCACCTTCCCAAGGCGCACGGTGCGACTGTTGCTGTTTGCCGGACATGGTTTTAATTGTTAGGAGACTCCTGCTGCTCCTTTTGAGCCTTCATCATGCGCAACACGTAGGAAATAACTTTCTGGCGGTCACCGTGTGTCCCCCAAACCACATAAAGGAAATCTGCGGGGTGAATATCGCCGTGCTCACGCAGGAAAGCACGGTCTTTGGCGCAATAATACATCATGCCGGATGGCAGAGTGCCGTAAAGTTTAGCCTCTGCTTTGCGAATCATGCGCGGCAGATAGGCTATGTCCTGCAACTTTTCTTCCTCGCGTGGAAAGTCAGAGTCGTGCAATTGAGCAGAGCCAACGATGCCCCTCTGCACCGTCAGGAAAAAGGACCTACGCGCCGCAGCAATGAGGAGGATGGTGCTCGGACCGGGATCGCCCAGCTGGGCGTATTCCTGCACATAGCCGAACATTTCCTGCGGAGTGTAACCGATGCTTCCCAGCAATTCACGCTCATGCTGTAACACAAAGCGTTCACCCTGACCGACCGCCCGTTCATGATAGCGGGCTACCATCTCAGTGAACATACTCATGAACTTGTCGTTCCACTCCATGAGCACAGTATAATACGGCACCCGCACGTTGGCAAGCAAGAACCGCTGCCCCCCGCCGCATCCGCTCCGATCAAAATGAACAATTTTCCCCTAGCTTATTTTCTTTCAAATGTTTACAATTTTGTTCGTGCCGGGAGGATAAGTCAATATACGGAGAAAAAGGCGGCTGCATTTCCAACATTCTGCTTGTAATCTCTGCTTTGCATTCACACATTGCACAGCAGAGTCGGCGCACAGACTCAAAAGAGCTGTGGGTATGATTTAAGTGCGAGAGAGTGAGAAAGGGCACGTATGGTCGCGCTGTCCTCTGCCAGCAGGGCTTTCTGCGCCATTGCTCGACACTCTTGGTAGTTGAGTTGGCGAATAGCTACGCGCACTAACGGCAGCAGGTGGGTGCCGACGGAGAACTCTGTGGCACCCAACCCGACGAGTAGAGGGACTAGGCTGATGTCGCCCCCCATTTCACCGCAAACGGTCGTGGGAATACCCGCCTCGATCGTGCGTGCCATCATACGCACCACGCCCGGATGAGTCACTCGAAACATAGGGGCAACGCGATAGTTCACGCGATCCACCGCAATGGTATATTGGGTGAGGTCATTGGTGCCCACGGAGAAAAAGTCGACGTATTTGGCGAGTACGTCAGCCATCATGGCTGCTCCGGGCACCTCAATCATGATGCCAACGCGCATTTTTTCATCGAAAGCTTGACCGCGGGAGCGCAACTCCTCGCGACAGGTACGGAGCAAATCCAAGGTGTTGCGTACCTCGGTGATGCCCGATACCATCGGGAACATAATGCCGACGCGACCATGGGCTGAAGCACGTAATACGGCGCGCAGCTGTTGTTTGAAGATGGAGGGGCGGCTCAGGGACACACGAATGCCGCGCCACCCGAGAGCGGGGTTATCCTCCTTTTCAGAGAGGGCTTCGAATGGCAATTTATCGCCCCCCGCATCCAGTGTGCGAAAGATGACTTCATGGGGGGCGCAGGCTTCCACCAACCCCCGGTAATGCTCGTACTGGGCGTCCTCATCGGGCATCCGTTGACCATCGGTTCCAAGCAGGAAAAACTCCGTACGATAGAGACCGACACCCTCCGCACCGGATTCTAGAATGGAATTGAACTCGTGCACAAACTCTACGTTCGCAGCCAAGCGGATGTGCCGTCCGTCCAACGTATCCGTCGGCAGATCACGCATTTGTACGATCTCGCGGTACGCCTTTTCGCGCTCGTCGCGCAGGGCGTTGTACCTCTCGCGCGTCTCGGCGGAGGGGTTGATGATGAGCACGCCATCGTAGCCATCCAAAATAGCGGGGCTGCCGGAACGGGAATCCATGACGAGGCGAGGCACGGCGACTACGGCAGGCAAACCCAAGGAGCGAGCTAAGATAGCCGTATGCGACATTGCGGAACCCGTCTCAGTCACGAACCCGAGTACACGGCTTTTATCCAAATCCGCCGTATCTCCCGGGGTGAGCTCATAAGCAGCCAAGATATAACTACCTTGCGCCTCCGCAGAAGTACGCGTGGGGGAATGTCCCGGTTTGAGGTTGCGCAGCACCCTCTGCAAGACATCGCGAATATCCAGAACGCGCGAGCGCAGATACGCATCGTCCACCGTGCGCATGACCTCCATAAAATTCTGAACTACGGCATAGTACACAGAATCGATGTTTTGCAGACGCTCGGGGAGCTCTCTTTCGAGCTTATTGAGAATGGTAGGATCGCGCAGAAAAAGGAGGTGGGCATCGAAAATGGCAGCCTCGGTAGCACCGGATATGTGCTCCACACGGTCTTTGAGGGTACGGAGCTCGTCTTCTGTACGAGAGAGAGCAAGCTCAAACCGCTCCCATTCACCGGCGATGTCTTGTCGTTCAATAGACCACATCGGCGGGGCGGCACAGTCCCGAGCCTCCACTCGGAGGGTACCCATGGCGATGCCGGGGGAAACCGGCAGTCCCGTTAGGCGTTGTTCTGCACACTCGTCCATGATCGGAGCGGGGGAATATACGCGTACACGGAAGGAAAGCACCTACCGGGACGTCAGCTTTCGCCAAACTTATCCGCCACCAACTGCTCCAGAGCTGCTACCACCTCCGCTTCATCTTCTCCCTCTGCCGTTACGGTAATTTCCGCCCCACAGCCCACAGCAAGCATCATGAGCCCCATGATGCTCTTGCCGTCCACTCGTTCTTCATCTTTCTCCACCGTCACATCCGACTTAAAACGACTCGCCACCCGGACAAACTGCGCGGCCGGGCGTGCATGGATGCCAAGTTTATTCAGAATGGTGATTTTCTTTGTGATCATGGTGACTACGAATTGAAGTGCTCCTTGCTGCCCCCATTATACGAAAAAACGAGCCATTTTCCAGCTTTTTTCACCGTCATTCTGTCATTTACCCAAAAAACATGCGGTGCCAGCAGTCTGCATACTCTCCGATAGTGCCTACAGTGAATGATGAACGATACCAAGCCCGATTGAATTCTGCCGTGCACGCGGGACAGCGCGAATCAACAAGCGGCTCCGGCAGAGCGAGCTTGTTCTATTACCTCCGGTTTGTTGCGGATATCGCCGACCTGCCACGCACCGATGCCGTAGATAGTTTCCGCGATATCCGGTTCCTCCATGCATCCCATGAAGCCCATGAAGTCGCCCACGGCATGCTGCATACTTGCCCTGTCATCCTCTGCCGCCGTGATGATGAGTTGCCATTTCTTGCCCGCGAAGCCGTGGTAGGGATAGAGCGGCAGGGTACGGTCGATGAAGTTCTTCATACGCCCGCAAAGTGTGAAAAAGTACACCGGACTTGCCAGCACAATGACATCCGCCGCCTTCAGCTTGGGCAACAGTGCCGCCATGTCGTCCCGCTGCGCACATTGACCCGTCTTCCCGCACGCATAACACCCCAAACACGGTTCGAGATGTAGTGCCGCAAGCCGTACCTTTTCCACCTCGTGCCCTGCGTCCTTTGCCCCTTCAGCGTACGCATCGCACAGGATCTCGGAGTTCCCGCCCCTGCGCGCGCTCGATGAAATGATAAGTACCTTCTTTTTCATAGTCGCTCGATGTGTGTGACTCCGCCATTATACGCGACCAACCCGCCGCCCGCAAGTACGAAATGAGATTGCATCTGTTCCGGGGAAATTAAACGCTTAGTGCTAAGAAGTGACCGGGAAGAGTGCGTGGCGAAACAAACCAATGCAGCCATGAAGTCGATACCTTCGCAGGATACAGAGAGCGTGAAAACCGCACAGGCATCAGCATTGCGATCGATTTTACCCACCCGGATTCGTATTAGGAGTATTTTGAAAGCATGCCTTCAGTTTGGGTACAAGCCATCTCTCAACAAAATGATATTCGATAAGGGTGAGCGGAATAGCAGCTCCGAATATAACAAGGGGGAAAGTAGGGTAGGGAAGGTTGAATTTGTGGTGGAAACCAAAATAAGAGCATAGCGTAGCTTGGGAGAGCAAAAGCGAGTATGTATAACGAGAAAACCACATAACTCCGCTGATGCGATTCAAAAATTTCGACAGGTATCCCCAGCTATGAGTTGCAGAAACAAGCAACATGGCTACGACAAACTCCATAGCAATGGGACTGTAGGGTGCACGCGAGGTACGGTACATGTAGTTGAACAGCATAAAGAGCGCAACTGCTTCGTATACGGTAGCGATAATACGTAATGGAAGTCGCTCCTTGATGTTCCACACATTACTTAGACAAGATGCTACCATGCCGAGAGTCATGCATGTGAATCCACGCACAATGCCATACGCCAGCGCACCGTAGTACATACCTCCGAGTGCTAGACATTTTCCGGGTTTATTGTTCATTTGTACACACCAACACAGAATCGTCAGTGTGCAAATCCAAAGCCAAGCACTTTTCCGAGATATGTGAAATAAGGAAATGAAAAAAACACTCAGAATGAAATAAACTTCGACATACCAGTCTCCCCACCCGATTAATGTTCGGTTGATTCCGGTCCCTTCACCTGCGGAAAGGAGGCAAAACGGAAAGTTGTACCAATGCCGCACTCCTACTGCCACCAGAAGGACATAACAGAAGATGACACCCGGCATGAGTCGCATCCACAGCTTGCCCACCTGAGCAAACACAGTGCGGGGGGGGGGGTATTTCAGCACAGTAAGGCACGTTGTCGTCCCTCGCGATTCGCCGGTATAAAAAGAATCCTCCGATGACAAAAAAAGCCTCCACCGCAAACGCCAGCCTCCAATGATTGGTTTGCAAGAGAGTCAGAACTCTTTCCTTTAATTTTACATCCATCCCCCCTACGTGGAATAGGAAGATGGATAGTATCAGATAAATGCGCAGAAATTCCACGGAATAAATTCGTTGTTTCCCCGAGTTTTGCGTGATTCCGGACAAGAGACACTCTTTCACAGCAGTTAAAATCAAAAAGAACTATAGAAATTTGGGATGCCGACCGCATGCCGGACGGGAGTGTATCGCTTTTTGAATGAGATGCGCAAAGGAATATCTCAGTAATGATTCATAACACGCGTACAGCAGGGCATTTTACAGTATCGAAAAATTCGATTTGGGAGATTTATAACAGGAAATGTGAATTTTCGTAACAGTGAAAAAATAAGGGCAAAGCGGATTTTAGACTGGACATCGCATTCAAAAAGAGATGCGCAAAAGGGGCAAATCCGCATATTCTTGTATATAGGGAACTAAGATGTCGTGATACAACAACCAATTATTGCAAAGGACGAGATGGTTAGAGAGCAGCAGACGTAATATGTAAATAGCTTGTACAGAATGCGCAAGGAGATATGTCGTTAAAAAATATCGAGTTCCAAGAGGGATTGCACGGAATACACCCAACCCGACTAGAGACAAGACGATAGGCATCTTGTGGGTGCACCCAAGTGTACCCGGTGCGCAATGCACATCTACCCCAAAATCACGTGCTTAGGCGTGCAAAATTTGCTTAAGAAGTGGCACTGTGGTGGTCCTTCAGGAAGTTTCTTGAAACAGGTGTGGTGGCACCTAACTCGTACGCTTCCGATGGGCGCAAATGGTGTAGACAGCGGGGAGGGCGAGGAGGTTGAGGAGAGTGGCACTGATGAGACCGCCAAGTTGGACAATGGCGAGGGGAGCGAGGAGTTCGCCGCCGGGTTGATGCCGCGCCCACACGAGAGGGAGGAGACTGAGGATCGTGGTTAGAGAAGTCATCATGATGGGGATGACGCGTTCGAGGGAGCCGGTGCGAATGGCTTGTTCCGGAGGGATACCTTCCTTTTCCAGAGAACGGTAGCGGTTAATGAGGATGAGTCCGGAACGAATAGCAAAGCCGACGACGGTGATGAACCCGACCAACGAACTCACGGAAAGAATGGGCGGGATGTAATGACCGGTGAAGAGGGAAGAGAGAGTATCCGGCGAGGTGAGAAAGACGGCGAGGATGCCGCCGACAAGGCAAAGTGGGATGTTGATGAGCGTGATGAGTGCGCGCTTGATGCCGCCCAAGGAGCTCGCGAGCAGGAGCACAATGAGACCGCAGACGACGCCCCCCAAGATGTAGAGCCGGGACTCGGCCTCTTCTCGGCTTTTGATGACACCGGCGTAGTCCACACGGCATCCAAGCTCGTGCATGGCGGGTTCCAACTGACGGCGACAGGCGCGGGCAAGGTCGCCGAGGTTTGACTCCGGGGACGGGTTGCAGGAAATCATGGCTTTGCGCATGGAATTATCCCGCAGAATGAGGTTGGTTACTTCTTCACGGTAAACTTGAGCGGCGTCGCCGAGGCGCAGGGCTTTGCCTCCCGGAGCGACGAGTTGCAGGTTCCGCACATCATCGATGCTGCAACGCAGCCGGGGATCGAGGCGCAGAACGACGTTCCAGTGGTCGAGATTGTGGACTATCTCTCCTACTTGGAGACCATTGAGAGCGGCGGAGACCTGCTGAGCGGCGTCGGCGATGCTCAGTCCGTAAGTGGCGAGAATTTCGCGATTGTAATCGATGCGGATGGAATCCACCATAACTTCTCGATTGGTGCGAGCATCCGCGACCTCCGGCATGGAGTTGAGGATCTCGGCGGCACGAGCGGCAGCAGTGCGGATGTTGGCGAGCTCCGTGCCGTAGATGTTGATGGCAATCTCCGAATTGGAACCCGAGAGTGCCGAGCTGATGCGGTGCGCTAGGGGAAAGCCGATCATGCCGGATGCTCCGGGAATGTGCCGGAGGAGTGAACGGATGGTATGCCGGATGGGTGGTTGGTCCCGTGCCAAATCCACACGCACGAGCAACTCGGACGCACTGACCGGCTCCGCGTGCTCGTCGTTTTCGGCGCGACCGGTACGCTGGGTAACACTGCGCACTCCGGGAATTCGCTGTATCTCCTGCATCACCTGCCGTGAAATGCGCTCCGTCTCTGCCAGTGACGTGCCGGGGGCGGTGTTGACAAAGACCGTGTAGCAATCTTCGTTGAATGGCGGTAAGAAACTTGTACCGAAAGTAGAGGCGAGCACGAGTGAGGCGAGGGTGACGAGCATGAGTGCTCCGGTCACAAGCTTCGGATAGCGCATGCAGACGCGCAGGATGGGGGCGTACAGTCGCTTAATAAACCGGGCGGTAATCGAATCTCCGTCACCGGTATGCTTTCCCGGCTTAAAACACATCAGACAGAGCACGGGCACCAAGGTAAGGGCAACCAACAGCGAGATGGACATGGCGAGCATGTACGAAATGCCCAAGGGTCGGTAAAATTGACCTTCCAGACCACTCAAAAAGAGGACGGGCGAAAAAACCAGCAGGATAATCACCGAGGAATAACTGATCGAACTGACAATTTCGCCCTTGCTTTTCATGAGGACGTGGATGCGCGTCTTGTGTTGTTCGTGCGGTAGTGCGGCATTTTGATTGAGACTGCGCCAAGCGATTTCCACGAATATGATGGCGTTGTCTACCACATCGCCGACGGCTACGGCGAGCCCTCCCAACGTCATGATATTCACCGCTAAACCGAAGAGTGGGAAACATGCCATGCCCAGCAACACCGAGAGCGGCATCGTCAACAGCGTGATGAGGGCTGTGCGCACGTTGAGCAGTGTAACCACGATGACGAGCATGACCACCACTGCCGTCAGCAACAGGGTGCGCTCGCCGTTCTCCAAGGAGAGGGTGATAAAATCCGCTTGGCGATAAGCTTCCGGATGGAGATGCATACCGTGAGGGAGCTCACTGAGGGCAAAGTCACGGACGGCGGCATCCACGCGGGAGGTGAGCTGTAAGGTATTTGCCCCGGGAACTTTTTGCACGGAGAGGATCACGGCGTCCTGCCCGTCGAATCCGGCGTTTCCCCGACGGGGTGCTCCGTCGATGGAAACACGAGCCACATCTTCCACGCGGAGGGTGCCATCGGGACGTCCGAGGAGCGGAGCGCGGCGGAGGTGATCCAAGGTAAGGGCTCGGGTTGCCTGCTGAACGGGGAGCTCCTGCCCGGCGACGTCTTCGAGGTAACCGGCGGGGTCGGTACTTTGGGCAGCAGTCAGTGCTTCCTTGAGACCGGCGAGGGTGGTCCGCGTCTGTCGCAGCTTTTCCGGATCATAGAGCACTTGATATTCCGGGAGTCGTCCGCCGAGCACTGTGACCTGTCCCACGCCCGGGACAGCCAGCAAGGCGTTGCGCAAACGGAACTCCGCTACTCGGCGTAATTCCAGCGGGCTCACCCCCTCATCCCCGGTGAGGGCAATGAGCATGATTTCTCCGGTGAGTGACACGATGGGCGCGAGCTCTGTCTTTGCCTGCGGCGGCAGGGTATTGCGAACCACGGCAAGCCGCTCCGAGACAATTTGGCGGGCGCGATACACGTCGGTGTCCCAATCGAAGTCGACCCACACGAAGGAGAGTCCGCCGCCGGAAGATGTGCGCACCTCTTTCACCCCAGAGGTACCACGCAAGGCGGATTCTAGGGGGATGGAGATGTATTGTTCGACCTCCTCGGCACTCAGCCCGCTCGCCTCCGTTTGGATGGTGACGCGTGGGACTTTCAGCTCCGGAAAAACATCGACCGGCAGCCGCAGTACGCCGAGCAAACTGAGAACTGCCAGCACCACGGTAAGCACCAGCACAACCCCGCGATTCCTCAAACAAAATGAAACGAGAAGATTCATGATTCATGCTCGACGTGCTCGTCATCACCTTCGTGGAATTTGCCGTCGGCGTGAAAATGTCCGGCTTTCTTGCTTTCTCCCGCTCGCGGCAGGTTGTATTTGAGCTCGTAGCCGCCCTTCACGACGATGACCTGCCCGGGACGAAGCCCTCGGACGGGGGTCATGCCCCGGCGACTCTCCCTTGCACGAACTTTTACCATGGCATATTCGCCTTCTCGTATCTCCACGAATACGACGTCATCGGTGCCGACTCTCACCACGGCGGAATCCGGAATGCTCACGCTGTCATCCGTGCCCGGCGTGCTATACACGTCCATGCGGCACAATTGACCCGCACGCGCCCCCGGCGGTAAGGCTTCCGGGGTAAAGTAGAGACGCCGTGTCTGCGTGGCGGCATCCACCTGCTCCGCCAATCGCCACGTCCCCTTCAATGCCACATTTTCGCGTCCCACCGGCAAGTAGGCTCGGACTTCTCCGATGTTCGGTACGTCCGCCGCGTAAAGAGAGCCCACGATCTCCATGGCTGAGGCGTCGCTCATGGTAATGACGGGATCCCCCTGCTCTCCCCAGCTGTTTTGCGCGACACCGACATTGTGCACGACGCCGTCGGTATGGGCACGTACGGTGAGCAAGGGGACTCCGTCCTCTTCCGACTCCTGCGCGTCCATGGCGAGGGATTTCAGACGGGTACGAGATGTTTGCAGGTCACTCTCCAGCTGGTGAGCCTCCGCCGATTTGAAGCTAAGTTGAGCTTCCAATTCACTGTTGCGGGCACCGGCTTCCGCGAGTCGGGCAATACGGGCGCGCATGACTTGCATCTCTGTCCGGCAACGCTCGAGACTGGCTTGTATGCTCTTTGCCGCCACCACTTGGTCCGCGTAGCCGGGGGATGTGAGTGTGTAGAGCACATCGCCCTTTTTCACACTCTGTGCCGATTTTACGTGCAGGCGAATGCGCCCGCTACACGGTAACGCGTAAGTTTCGAGCGCGTGATCCGGGATGGTCAGGTTCCCGTACAGGGAATGAGAGAGCTCAGCTCCCGCCTCCGCCACCCGCTCTACCCGTAGGTTGAGTATGTGTCGTGAATTCGCGTCTGCGTGCACCACCACCGCTTCTTCCTCGTGCGCCCATGTCGTCAGCTGTTGCAATACACCTGCGGCGAGCAACACGCCTACTTGGATCATATAACGCATATTCATCATTCCGGGGTGGATAGCACATTTGTGCGATGAAAATTTTGTCATTTTTTCGTTGTAAAGAGTGGCGGGAAAGAGGGCATCAGGGTAAGTCTGCGGCTAGGTGACGCAGGGCTGTCCGAATTTCCATCAACTGCGCCAGACAGTCCAAGAAGGAGAGGTTGCGGCTGAACAATTCATGCCGAGTAGCCGCCAAGGTCGGGAGGTCCATCTCACCCATGGCGTAGAGTTTCTCCTGCTGCTCGACTGTGGTACGCAGGCTTTGAAGTTGCGTGAACTCGGCGGCGCAATGGCGATGCACCAGTGCTTGGCGACGTGAGAGGGTGTGTACTTGGCGGAGCAACTCGTGCCACTGCTGCAAAGCACTGTGGCGGGCAATTTCTCGGCTGCCCTTGGCACGCGCTATTGCTTCGCGATTCCTGTTCCAGAGCGGCAGAGAAAACCCAACGCCGAGCGTCAACTTTTCCTCTCCGTCCTCCCGTGCGAAGCCGGGATTGAGCTCCGGCACGGGGTATTGCTTACGCATTTCGAGTCGCAGCTCCTGTTCGCTCGTGTTAAATGCCGCCATAGCGGCACGCAATCGCGGGTGGTTCAGGAGGGCATCCGGCGTGGGAGACGGCATCGGCGGCGGGGTCTCGCGTGGCAAGGTTTGCTCTAACTCGATGTCGCCCACCTCGGGGTGCAAACCGAGCATACTGACCAACTCTTCGTGCTTCGTATGATGTTCCAGCTCGACCTCTTGTAATTCTTTGGAGAGGGCACTGCTCCTCTGCGACGCGTTGTACATGTCCGCCGCACTGATTTCGCCGAGCTGCAACAGCCGCGTGTGGTCTTGCAACTCTTTTTGTGCCACCTTCGCGCGCTCGCGCATGAGGCGATGCTTGGCATGGGTCACTTGAATTTGGCAAACCAATGTCTCCAGCCTCGTCAGGTAGTCGTTTTCCGCCGCTTTCAACTCGAGGTAATCCGCCTCGCTGTAAAGCTCCGCCACCCGTCGCGCCAGCCGTGGCACCCCGGTCACGGGTATCGTCAGCGTGGGTGCCACGCCGTAGTTGTACAGTCGCTCCGTCAACACGCGTTCGCCGTCGAGTTGAAGCGAGGGGTCTTCCCACAGCCCTGCGTAGCGCGCTGCCGCCTTCGATTTCATCCATGAGAGCCGGGCTTTATTCAAATCCGGGTTGAGCATGAGTCCGATCCGACACATCTGTGCCGACGACAGTGCCCGCCCGGGTGGCACAATCTCACGTGACATACGGAGCCACTCTGCCGTGTCGCGCCCCAAATCAACCGGCTTCGGGTGGTACACACTGCACCCGCAAAGGAACAAACACATTGCGAGCATGCAGTGCTTCATCGCAGCTATTGGACTACCCGGCTCACGCCATCTGCTTCCTGTGTGCGCGCCGATGGGTGCGACAAGGGGTGCCTCTCACCTTACGCGCTATCTTGACCTCTCCCTTCGCCCCGGCGGCCGGTGCCGCGTTCATGCTCTCTCCGACCACACACACTGCCGGACATCCCCGACTTTCGCCCGCTGCCGTCACTGCGACGAATACGCCGATGGCAAGTGTCGTTCCGATCGCTTTCATGCCCTGATTCTATCCCATCTCCCCACGTGAGGTCAAGACTTTGTATCGTCTCGCGCGAGAGAATAGCCATTATACATAAAAATTGTCACTTCCTGCGCGAAATGTAAAGGTGGACCGAAGGTGTTCCTCGTACTTGCTTCCCCTTGCGTTTCCTCGCGACACAATAATCGCTCATTGATTACGCAGTTGTTTGATGCGGTCGCGGAGGATAGCGGCGACTTCAAAGTCGAGACGCGCAGCGGCTTCTCGCATTTCGCGTTCGAGCCGCGCGATGGTGTCATCGAGCGTCTCGGAATCTTCGGCGGCCTCGAGCACCTCTTCCTCGCCATCCGGGGTATAGAGTCGCAGGGTACTTTGGTCTGCTCGGGCAACACTGTGCGGCGTGATGCCATGCGCCTCGTTGTAAGCGAGCTGAATAGTGCGACGCCGGTCGGACTCCTGTACGAGGGCGCGAATCGAATCCGTGACCGTGTCGCAAAAAAGGACACATTCGCCGTGCACATGACGAGCGGCACGACCGGCAGTTTGCACCAAACTGGTCTCATTGCGGAGAAATCCCTCCTTATCGGCATCCAGAATACAGACGAGAGAAACTTCCGGCAGGTCCAACCCCTCGCGCAGTAAGTTGATGCCCACCAAGATGTCCACCTTGCCGCTGCGCAATTTCCGCAGAATCTCCACGCGTTCAATGGCGTCCACATCCGCGTGAATATATTCCACGCGCAGCCCCACCTTGCGCAGATAATCCGAAAGGTCCTCCGCCGTCCGTTTGGTGAGTGTGGTGATGAGCACTCGCTCATGGGCTTCCGTGCGCTGGTGACACAGCTCTATCGTCTTGTCGATCTGCCCGTCTAAGGGGAGGAGGGTGATCTTTGGCTCCGGGAGTCCCGTAGGGCGGATGAGCTGCTCGACAATGAGCGGTTGACCAAGACGCGTGGGATCGAAGCTCTCGACCGGAGAGGACGATGGGTGCGGCAGAACGCGCAGCTCCGAAAGCTCATGGAAGAAAACGCCACGGAATCCCTCCGGTGCATGAGTGACGGCACGGCTTGCTTTTTCGCTGCGCGCGTGCGGATTTCCCCGTTTCGCTCTCAACACCGGGATGTAACTCGCGTTGCCCGGCACGCAGTTCACGTATTCAAAGGGTCCGGGTGTGGCACTCATGTAGATCAGCTGCGCCTGGAAATTCATGAACTCATCGAAGCGCAGGGGACGATTATCCAGAGCGGAAGGGAGGCGGAAGCCGTGGTCGACGAGTACTTGCTTGCGGGAGCGGTCTCCTTCGTACATCCCGCCGATTTGGGGAACTGTAGCATGTGATTCGTCGATAATGGTGAGGTGGTCTGCAGGGAAATAATCCTGCAATGTGGAAGGCGTGCTGCCCGGGGCTCGTCCAGCTAGGTGCCGAGAGTAATTCTCGATCCCCTTGCAATACCCGATCTCATTGATGAGCTCTAGGTCATAATCCGTGCGCATCTTGAGCCGCTGAGCCTCTATGAGTTTGTTCTGTGACTCGAGCCATGCCACGCGCTCGGCAAGTTCCCGTCGGATGCTCTCGATGGCTACACTCCGCTTTTCCGGAGCCGAAACATACTGCTTCACCGGGAAAAAGAGATAGGAGGTCAGTTTCTCGCGAACGCGCCCGGTACCGGCATCAATGAGAGATATTCGATCAATCTCATCTCCGAAAAATTCCACACGTATTGCCTCACCATCGCTTTGACCCGGGTAGATTTCTACCACGTCTCCCCGTACGCGGAACCTCCCACGCCGGAAGTCGTAGTCGCTGCGCTCGTACAGCAGCTCAGTCAAACACTCCAACAGGGCGTCTCGGTCCATCTCCTGCCCGCAGCGAATGGATAGCGTGAGGTTGCGGTAATCCTCCGGCGATCCCAAGCCGTAGATGCACGACACACTGGCTACCACAATGACATCGCGACGGAGTAGCAGCGAGCGCATGGCATTTAGGCAAAGGCGATCGATTTCTTCGTTGATGGCACTGTCCTTTTCGATGTAGGTATCCGTGCTGGCAATGTAAGCCTCCGGTTGGTAATAATCGAAATAGGAAACGAAGTATTCCACAGCATTGTGCGGGAAAAATGCTTTCAGCTCTGAATACAACTGCGCCGCTAGGGTCTTGTTATGAGACAGTACCAACACCGGTCGCTCCTGCTGCGCAATGATATTTGCCATGGTGAAGGTCTTGCCGCTCCCGGTAACGCCCAGCAGACACTGGTGGCGGTTCCCGGCGCGCAGCGATTTGAGGAGCTTGCCTATAGCCTGCTCTTGGTCGCCCGAGGGCGTGTATTCTGTCTCCAGCCGAAAGAGTGACATCCCGGTGCAATTCCCTTATTGACAGTAGGGGGAGTTTGGGGCATAGTAACTGTGCACCCATGTTCATCCCCGCGCAAGAAATAAGATACAGCAAAATTGCTCGAATTACGCTCTTTCTCTGCGTCATCATGCCATCCGGTGTCGTCGCTTGGTTGGGTGGTATCCACGGTATCTTCGATTGCCTCATCGCTTTTCTTTGGCCTATTGCCTTGCTCCTTATTTATTTAGATACCAATCCCCTCCTCGCCCTCTGCGCGTCTGCCCTCTTCCAAGCTCTCTTCTTTTTTTGGATGGTACGCAGCCGCACCCTGACCCCACGCGGAAAAGCTACCCTCGCTATCACGTGGGGCATGCTTTTTGCCCTCTTTTTACGGCTTGCTCTGGCATACCAAACGTGGCAAGCGGTGATCTCGCCTCAATGACCCTCGATTGAGCTCGGCACGGAAACGGAATTCTCACAGGACGAGTGCGATGGGATTGGGTGAAATTTGTTGACAATGTAGATGACATATATTATTATCAAGCTTATGAACAAGCAGCCATATATGCCGGAGGAGCTACCGACAAAGGGGTACAGAACGGAGGATTTTGTCGAGGTGCTGGGGGAAGCGAATAGGATGATCGCGCGGTTTGACGTAGCGATTCAGGGAATGTTGAACCCAAGTCTCTTCATTACACCTCTGGCAACTCAAGAAGCGGTGAGCTCATCAAATATAGAAGGCACACAGACCAACGTGAATGACATCTACGACCACGAGGCAGGAGTGAATTTTTCAGATAGAACTGAGGGAGATGTCAAGGAGGTGCTCAACTATAGAAACGCTCTGAGATTCTCGGCGGAAAATGTCCAAGACAGACCGATCAGTAAAGCATTGGTACGCGAAATGCATCGCATTTTGCTTCAAGGCGTGCGCGGTGAGCACCGCACACCCGGCAGCTTTCGCACTGTGCAAAACTGGATAGGGCACATGGGGTGCGGCATAGAAGACGCTACCTACATACCGCCGAATCCTGCTTTTGTCGAGATGCTCATGGACAACTGGCTCAAGTACGTGGTGGACTACCGGGAGATTGATCCTCTCGTCCAAGCGGCGATCATGCACGTGCAGTTTGAGATGATTCATCCTTTTCTGGACGGCAACGGACGCATGGGAAGATTATTAATTCCACTGTTCCTTCATAAGGCAGGGGTGTTGTACCGTCCTTTCTTTTACATGTCTGCGTATCTGGAAGCACACAGAAAGGAGTACTATGCACGCCTAAACGATGTGCATGAGAGTAAGGATTGGGGGAAATGGATAGCGTTCTTCCTGCGCGGTATCATTGCACAGGCAACGGATAACCTAGAACGCATTCATGCTATCAGCCGCCTCTACGAAGCATGTGGGAAAAAATTGAGGGAAGTGACACACTCTGCCAACTACCCGCTTATCCTCGATGCCCTCTTCGAGATGCCGAGTTATACGCTGCCGGGTATGTGCCAGCATATTCGCGAAAAAAATCCGAACTGCAAGGAGACGACGTTGCGGCATCTGCTGCAGCTCGTCACTAAAAGCGGTTTAGTCTCGTGCGCCCGCGAAAGCTCCGGTCGTAAACCGGCTCTTTACCGCTTCACATCGCTTTATAACATCATGCGGTCAAATGCCTAGCCGCATCCCTTATTTTGATGAGAACAGATACATGCTCCATTATCAACAAAGCGGTTTAATGACAACGGACGGGTGGCAAAGACGCTTGCTGACAACGGATGCAGAGTCCATTCTCAACAAAAGAGTTTGTTGAGAACGTATATCCATCAAGTTCCCTTGATG
>CAYWNS010000009.1:0-38378 GCA_964459715.1 uncultured Akkermansia sp. | reverse complement strand
CGTGAAGCGATCGAGCATCATATCCCCGACTACCAATACACGTACGCCACTCATGTATTTTACTCTGTCTGTCAGTGTTTCCATGTAGTTCGCTCGGGGCTATATGATACGTCACCTTGCCTACGCGACTGCAGTGTGATGGTATATTCAGTCCACATACGATGAGACCTCAATTTAGCCGTGAAACGATGGATGTTCTTTGAATCCACAATCCATTGAATATCATTCAGAACCGGTTTGGCTGAGATATCAATTGCATTCCCCCCTCCCCCCATCACGTCCCCAATGTATCCAATGTCCATGGGACTCTTTCTGTTGAATGCTGTACGGATAAGCCCCCATGCATCATAATCTGACAGAAGAGGAAGACAGAGCAGGAGTATCATCATTGTCTCAATCAACGCCACTGGCGAGATCATCCGGCGACTGGGGAAATAGGTGCACGCGCGGATAAATCCGGAATAGAAATTATTAACCTGAGCGTTCTTACTGATCATAAATCAATTTTATACTATATTAAAATCTCCTAATATCGGTGCTATATTCATCTTTGCACGAATGTAATAATTCAAATATCGCTTTTTTTACGTCATCTACAATAACGGCGTTGATAGGATACGCCTTTGCTGTGTAATTTCCTCGATCCTCCGGAGTTAATTCCTCCATAAATCTCTTTTTCCATTGTGGCGGCAGAACGACTCGAAGTTGCCCTCTTCTCCCATCGTAATCACGCAACCATCGGTCGTAACAGCATCCCGATGACACGCAGATCGCTTTTTTCCCCATGGCTGCCGCTAAATGAAAAATGCCGCTGTCCAACCCGGCAAAGAGCTCTGCACCATTGAGTAGGGCAAGTAAGTCCGGCAAGGGTAGCCCGGTGACTACATCTACCTTCACTCCCTCAAGTCTCAATTCTGCTTGAAGTCGCTTTGCATAAGATGCTTCTCCCCTAGCGACAGCGATGACGATCTCTAATTTTTCTGATTTTCCTGCCCACTCCAATACATCCACCCAATTATTTCGATGCCACATATTCCATGGATTAGATTTTGAACAACACGGATTGACAACCATATAACGCCCTTCCCTTACTTTTCGAGATGGAATGTGCTCTGTTTCGATGACAGGATATTCGATATCAATCTTTCTTCCTAAAAAGGTTTCAAAATATTCCTTCCATATCCGGAATACAGATTTGGAATGCAAGTTGTAGTAGGCCATTACCACTCTCGTGATAGGATGAAAAAAGAGTATTTCGTTCTTTTTTCGTTCGTATTCAAATTCGATCCGCTCACGTGAAACAACGTGATATACGAGATGCTGAGCCATTTTCAGTATCTTTTGCCCATTCACAACGTGCCCGATGAAGAGTATGGTATCATAATATGGCTTCATGCCGTCCTGAATAAGTCCACGTCGTACCTTTTCGGCGATTCTCCAGTTCTCCTGTACATCAGCCTGTAAAGAAATTCTCATAGGGAGGAATTTATCCACTACCCCCGCATCAAGATATCGGGCAAACTGGTAGCATTTATCGCAGATCATCGTAATACGATAATTTCTGTACTTCTCTGTCTTCTTGATTTCAGCAATGAGATTACGTGTAACTAGGTAGTCGCCTAAACCTGTCACAGGTGTTATCAATAATTCCTTTGGCTCAGAATGCTTCAGTTTTACGTACTTCTCTACCGGTAGTTCCGGGGGTGTGCGGCGAAAACAACCGTCCTCATTTATCCATGCAAGCCTAATACCCAAGAAATAGTACTTTATTTTTCCCGGTTCAAACACCTTTTGCCTGATGGGTATTCCCAATATTTTTTGGGAGCAGCTTTCCAGAGATGACCGACGATGGTACAGGGGGATGCGACCCAGCCATACTATCTTTTCACGTAATAGCTCAGACTTAATTTTTTGAACTCTCATCATTATTGCAAAAACAAGGAACTTACTACATCTACCATCAAACCAATGTGTGTAACCGGCTATACATTTGGGAGACGAGTCATTGTACTATTGTTTAATCCTACACTTTCCCTTGCCATAAGCTGCGCAAGTGCATCTACCACACGTTCGGCAGCATGACCGTCATCATAGTAACGTTTTTCCCGTATGAATCGTGCAACATTCGTGCAGAAATCTCTCTCGTTATATATCTCAATGTTACGCACAAGGTTTTTTATATTTTTCGCCAAGGGAAACGGTGATTCTTCAAGGTTGAAGTAGAATCCGCGTTTTTTTTGGTATTCCTCCAAATCCGGTGTGTAGAGAAAGCTTGGTCGTCCGGTGTAAAGGTAATCAAAAGCCCATGAGGAATAATCCGAAATTAGAGCGTCTGCTGCTACGAGAAGCTCAACAATATCCGGGTACGTAGAAATATCGATTATCCGACCCTTTGATTTCTCTGCATAAAAGCGAAATGCTTCTTTCTTTGCGCGCATTTTAGCAGCGATCTTCCACTCTCCGCCAAATCGTTTTTTTAGTGCATTTCTCACACTATCTATATCAATACTGAAATTATTCTTCGTAACGCGTGTTTCCGGTAGGTATAGAAGAAGTTTTTCTCCGTCTACAAGTCCGAGTTTGTTGTGCACCTTGCGGTGGACGTTTTCATGGCTACGGAAAAAAATATCATTATGCGGACGTCCGGATGCAAGAACCTTGCTGCTATCAAAAAGGCGATTGTAAAGCCCTGTATCGATTCTTGAATTAGAGACGAAAAAATTCACTTGGGTCAGGTCCTCCTTCATGGGTTTATATGCTTTTACAGTCATGTCATGTCGTTCTATTCCGTGCTTACATATGCCCCCTACGTTGTTCCACATCATAATGTAAAATTGTTCCCTTCTTTTTCGTATTCCTTTGTCTAGGGGCAATCTTCGTTGTACCTCGTCGATCCATATCTCCGAGCTGACGTATTCTGCCAACACCTCGTCGGAATCAATACCTACCAAGCGGACGTCGGCTGGAAATTCATCGATGCTATTCCTCGCCTCTCTACGGACCACCCACACAAGCTCCCATGGCAACCTGCGACGAAGTATTTCTTCTGTAATAGCCTTTGCATCCCCACCGTACCCCGGCATAGCGGAGCGAAAAAGTATCTTATGTTTCTGTATTTTCTTTCCTTGCAACAATTTTATAATTCTACTCCGCTCATCGGGTATCGTTTTTTTCCGAAGTCTTATGCGCATGAAGAGTACGCACAGTTCACGGTACTTATCGCTAATATCGTGAATAGAAAAAAGATTGCTTCGTATACTATTCCATATTTCACTCATTGCTGGTTTTTTTCTTCAAAATTGTTTCCAGAAAATTGACAAATCTCTCTGAAGCATGTCCGTCATCAATGCTTCCCTTCCTCTTTAGAAAGGTTTCCACATCTGCACGATACTGGTTTTCATTAAATCGCAGAATATTTCGTTCTAATTCGTCATCATTTGTTGCTATCGGAAACGGAGTCTCCTCCGGTTGATATTCCAGCCCAGAGCCATCGTTGCCCCTGTAAGTTACCCTGTCGGTCATATATAAAAAACCCGGTCTGCGCGTTTGCACGTACTCGAAAATGGTTGACGAATAGTCCGTGATCATACAGTCCGCTGCCGCAAGGAGCTCCTGCACGTCTGCGTGCGTTGATGCGTTAATGACATTCCTGTCACGACTTTGCAATTTTGCCTCCTCCAGTCCACAGGATACCCTGTGCATTCTAGCTACCACCACCCACTCTCCCCCGAAGTGCCGCCCTAAAGCTTTAGTCAAACGTTCATAGTCTGGGACATCCCATTTACTGCTCTGAGTCGGTCGCCACGTCGGTGCGTATAGCACAATCTTGCATAAGTGCGAGATTCCTAATTGCTCACACACTTTCCGGTGTATTCCTTCCGTGTCCTCCTGAAAAAGTAGATCATTGCGAGGATGACCAATCTGCAGAATGCATCCGTTCCCTCTTCCTAAAACGCGATGCCACCAATTCGTTTCAAACGCGGAGTTAGATAGCAGGTAATCGACATCCTCTTCTCCACGCCGCAAAGCCTTCCTATAGTTGAAGGTGCCAATGTTAAGGTTAATTTTCTTAATGCCGAGCGACCCGTGTCCCAGTTGGATGTATGTCTGCCCTTCCTTTTTCTGAATCCCCCGACGGTAATTATCGCTGCGCCAGACACTGTCCAGCCAAATTTGAGCTGTCTCGTACTCATAATCTGCTTCATCCGTTCCTCTTATTACCACCTTTATATTCTCCGGAAAAGTGTTACGATTTTCCAGTAATGCTTGGTTCATGTCACGCTCAACCCAAACAATCTTCCATGGTAATTTTCTCCTTTTTATTTCTTCGACAATATACTTCCCGTGTCCGCTGTACCCATTTGCGAACTCACTGATAACAATTTTCCCGTTTTCAATTGGAAGCACATCGAATGGGTGAAATGGCGGCTTATAACTTACGAGCACACGAAACCTTAAACCTAAAAAACAAATCTCTATATGTTCACGTCCCGCCCTTCGATAGGAGAAAAACCATTTCAATAAGCCACCAATGCGATGTGAAGATGTAGCCAATGCCCGATTTTCTTTCCGCTCCCCCCGAGATAATATCTGTACCACTTCATTCACTATTTGTTCCGCTGCATGCCCACAAGGTATTGCGCCTTCCTCCTTTAAAAAATGCGAGACCTGTGCATTGAAATGGTTCTCACTAAAGTTCACAATATTGAGTACAACGCCCTTCGATGTTCCTGCCACCGGAACCGGCATCCCTTCCATCGAATAATATAAACCGCACTCCCTTTCATACCTTGCTTGATCCGGCACGTAAAGAAAAGCCGGGCGACCGGTGAACAGAAAATCAAGAGTACAGTCGGCGTAGTCACCGAGTACCACATCGGCAGCGGCGAATAATTCCGCAGTGTCCGGGTAATCCCACGCGTCAAGGACAGAGGGGTTATCTTTGGGGATTAGCCAGCGCATGCCCTTTGCACTGAGTAACGGATCGCGTCGAATAAGTAGCACCCAATCCCCGCCGAAGCGATTGTGCAGTGCTTGTAGAACAGCAGCATAATCGAGTCTGGGAAATTTCGATTTACTCCAAGGACGACGTGCCGGTAGGTAGACAATGATTCTTTTCCTTGGCGTGATGCCATATTTGCTCCGCACTGTTTTCTGTGCTTGCTCGCGATGAACACTCTTTAATCTGTCATTGCCGGGCGTACCTATCTCAAGAAGCTTTCCACCAAATCGATAATTGCCGCAGTAATTTTCCGTAGCTCGTCGCGATCCGGAAACCAAGTAGTCGACATTCTGCGCATCGACCGTCAACATAGATAGCTCCCTGTCGGATAGATTAGGCACATCCACGCCGCCTTTAGATATGGGAAATACCCCGTTCTCAACACGTACAGTTATTTGCCCTAGCTTCTTGACAAACCCCTTCTGCCAGTACTTGGCAAGCTGTCGTCTCCCATCGGACACAATGACATGCGCAGTACTTAGTTCCCTGCGCAATGCACGTGTCCCACATGCGCTGCGGATACCCTTCGGTATCTGTACCTTATTGCCCTCCGAAACCCATACTATCTCGAATCTACCGCTGCGCAACAACTCCATCGCCAGATAACGCATATTGTCGCCGTACCGTTCGTTGACAGCACAAAGTACAACCTTATTTTGTCTAACAGGAAGGATGTTATATAATAGTGCGAGGGGTGTCATGAATTAAGATGTGTAAAGGATTTCTCTTCCAACAGGATCGAGTGTTATACACATTGTGAGGGGAAAAATGAATGTACAATCCCCATCTGCTGTGAAAAGCTGGCAATGAGTCGTCTGATACTCTCATCCTGAGAAATCTGCGGGTACCACCCGAGTGCTCCTATCTTCCTTGTACTCATAATCCAATAGGTGGTTTCAGGGTAAAACGAAGGAGCTGCTTGCTGTTCGCACACCACACGCACACGTGTGGGTGGATACATCTCTGCCATTTGATCAACCAATTTTCTTATGCTGCAGCACATTTGCTCGTTAGCAACGTGGTACACCTGTCCGG
Organism: uncultured Akkermansia sp.; assembly: GCA_964459715.1. Classification (GTDB taxonomy): domain Bacteria; phylum Verrucomicrobiota; class Verrucomicrobiia; order Verrucomicrobiales; family Akkermansiaceae; genus Akkermansia. Next base: position 32,341 of record CAYWNS010000009.1, on the reverse strand, counting down.
ATTCCCCGCGAAATAGAAGCAAAAGGAGTGCCCGCACGGCATCCGTTACATAGCAAAAGCTACGTACGCTCGCGCCGTCGGATTTTAGTATGATATCCTGTTTTGTAACAATACTGCGGGCGAACTGAGCAAAGCCATGCCAGTCATCATAGTTCACATGTGCTCCGATAACCTGAGCTAGGCGAGCTGCGCGTACCGGAACGCCATGTTGTTTGGCTGCATACATCGCACAGCATTTTTCGGCAGCTCGTTTGGCTGCCATGTAAGAATGACGCGCAGATGCATGGTTAATCCACCCGATATCATCCTCACCCAATAAGCGTGGTGTATTCACCACCCCGAGAGACTCCACAGAAGATAAATACACCATTCCATGCAGATGAGGCAACCCCGCAGCATACTCCAGCACATTCTGGGTTCCCACGACGATGCTATGACGGGTTTCTGCGGGGTGCTCAACAAAGAATGCACTCTTTGTCGGTGCTGCGCAATGCATGATATAATCAACATTTTCGGAACATTGAAATCCTTGGGAGACATCCGCTTCATGGAGGCTAAGCGTGTCTCGATACATCAAGAGTTCCCGATCAAAAAGTAAAGCCATTTTCTTCCGATCCCGTCCCGAAGCAATAATATGTAGGTTGAGACGATTCGTTTCATTCGCAGTTAACAGGCAACGTATAAGCATACTGCCGAGAGCTCCTGATGCCCCGGTGATAAGTATCTCCTTACCCTTCAGTGCATTCCAGCTGAAGAGCTGTTGTTCCCGCACCTGTTGCAGGTCGGCATCTACAGTTCGATTTCTGACTAAACGGTTCATGTGTCGGAGAGTTCGGTTAGCAAGGCTTCTGCCACAGCCATGTCTTCTGCTGTGGTAATTTTGATATTGGTAGTTTCACTGCGGGATAGGTAAACAGTTTCGCCTAGACGTAACATGAGTTCACAACTTGCTACACAGTCGGTAATGTTCTTTTCTACAGCTTTGCGGTGGGCATCCGCGAGTCTTCCGAGAAAAAATCCTTGTGGTGCTTGGGCACGCATCAGAGCATCGCGTGATAGCCATGCCTCAGCGGCACACGGAGAGTTTATGCTTCGTAAAAGTGGTTCCACACAGGGCACGCAGGCAATGGCGTTACCTTTTTCTCGCACAACACGCAGACAATCGCTGACCACTGCTTTGCTCACAAGCGGGCGCACGGCATCATGTACAAGAATAATATCGTCGCTGCTGTAAAGATTGGCAAGCGCATCCACACCGTTGCGGATACTAAGTTGGTTGGTAGCACCTCCCGGCAGAATATGTTTGAGTTTACCAATGCAGAACTCGCTCGCCATTCCTCGTAATCTTTTTTCCCATCCCTCCAGACAGGATACCGCGATAATGTCTATCTCGGGATGATGTTCAAATTTCTCGAGCGTATGCACGATGACCGGTTTCCCTGCAATGCGCGTGAACTGCTTGGGTTCATTGCATCCGGCACGCGAACCGATGCCCCCCGCTGTTATCAAAGCAATATTCATTTCTTCGGCGTAGATTCAGAGATAATTTGCTCAATTAGATCGACTGCGCGAGTGGCAGAGTGTCCGTCTTCCATGCAACCCATTTTTTGCAGAAAAGCTGCCGTGCGGGTGCGAAAGAGCTGTTCATCGAAATTCTCTATGTTACTTAGAAGCGATGTCCAATCCCTCGCCACAGGGAAGGGTGCTTGCTCGAGCGGGTAATACAAACCACGACTCTTCTCGTACTGCGCACAGTCCGGTGCGTAGACAAAACCCGGTCGTCCCGTGAAGAGAAAGTCCAAGATGCAGGAGGAATAGTCTGTAAGCACACAATCTGCCGCTAGAAGCAGTTCCTGCGCATCAGGGTAGTCGGACAGGTTGAGGAGATTGGCATCCGTAGGCAAAAAGCGAAAGCGCATTCGTGCATCGTGGGACGGGTGCCAACGTGCCGCAATGAGCCATTCACCGCCGAATCGCTCGTGCAGTACTTTACCGAGTGATTCATACCTATCCCGGGGCATATCTGCATCAACTCTGCTCGCATCTTCACGCCAAGTCGGCACGTAGAGCAGCAATTTTGTGGCATCTTTTACACCGATTCCCCTGCGTATTTTGTTGCGCAGAGCACTGGCACCCGCTCGGAAAAAGATGTCATTGCGCGCATGCCCGATGCGTAATATCCGAGCGGACGTGCGGAATGCCTCGCGAAAAATGCTGTCTTCCCATGTCGAATTGGTGAACAGGTAATCGAACTGCGCCATGTCGGTTGTCAGCAGGGAAGCATCCCCGGTTGAAGTGTGAGCTACTTTCCAACTGAGGCGTTTAAAGCCCAGCGAGCCGTGCCAAGTTTGGATGTAGGTCTGTTCGGGACGCTTGAAGAGACCGAGTCGTAGGTAATTGCGCATCCATCCGTTGGTCACCCACATACGTGCCGTGGCGAGTTCTCTCAATGTTTCCTCGTTCTCGTCCATTACCAGACGGAAATTTTTTGGAAAAGCGTCAATATACTTCAGCACATGCTGATCCGCTATCCACACGAGGTCGTATGGCAGTTTCCGACGCAGGATTTCCTCCGCAATGGCGCGAGGATTGCAGCTGTACCCGGATGTTACGGAGCGAAATACAATTTTATTGCGTTGAACGGGTAAATTGTGGTAGAGATGGGCATCACGCAACGGAGGATGCAGCTTCACACGTACACCCAGTATGCAGAGTTGCCGGTGCTTGGCATCGCATTTCTTCAGCGAGAAGATGCGTTCCTTCCATGTCAGTTTCACGCAGCACCTCCTTCCCGTAGGATGCTTCGATAAGGTTGCCAAGGCATGCCGCAGCTCACCGACATCCGGAAGCGGCGGAGGACTGTATTCATCACGAAAAGCCAACGCAAGCAACACCGTCCGCAGCACACCTTCCGCCAATCCCAATTCTCCCCGTACACGCGCGGCGCGTTCCAGTACTCCTGCATTCCCCGCTGCTGCCTGTAACTCTCGCGCAACCTCACAGCTTGTCCCTCCATCTTCTTAATCCCACGCTTGAAAGCGAGCCCCCATACGGCGATGCGTGGATGGGAGATGTCTTCTGCCTTGCAGTGGGGTTGGTCCCACGGATCAGCTCCTCCGCATAGTCACCCGTACCTACAGAAACCGTGGATTTGATGGCTAGCCCTAGGCTCGCCAGTCCGGCACCTGTGGGTAGTCCCACGTATCCTGTCCCTATGATCGCTTCTTTCATGCTTCTCGTCTGTAATTTGAGGATAGACTGCCGCCCTTGGTATGCCGGGCAAGCATGCGGAGTCCACACGGTGACCCGCGCGAATTGCTCGAGACACAACCCGCCACAACTAAAACGCTGTGCATTGCCGACCGCCGGTATGACAGCATAGGTTTTCACGCGACGCCACCTCCTTCCCGTAGGATGCGTTCGATGAGGTCAGCGACGCGGGCGGAGGCGTGTCCGTCATCGGTGCTGCCTTTGTCCTTCAAAAATGCGTCTACCCTTGCGCGGTAGGCGAGCGCGTCAAAGTCGGTGATCGCCTGCGCGAGTTGCCCAGTATCCTCCGCCACGGCAAAGGGAGTTTCCCTGAGCGGGTAGTAGAGTCCTCGCTCCCGCTCGTAAGCTTTGCAATCCGAGGCGTAAACGAAAGCGGGACGGCGCGTGAGCAAGAAATCGTAGATGCAGGAGGAGTAATCGGTGATGACGCTATCGGCGACTAGAAGCAAATCTGCCATGTCAGGGAAGTCGGACACATCCTGCACTTCCAAAGCATTGAAGGGAGTACTCGGACGATGCAGTCCCGGGTGCCAACGCAGCAACACACGCCACTCGCCGCCGAAACGGGTCACCAAGGCATGCCGCAGCTCACCAACATCCGGAAGCGGCGGAGTACTGTGGTCGTCGCGAAAAGTCGGCGCGAGCAACACCGTCCGCGCATCTTCCTCCAATCCCAATTCTCCCCGCACACGCGCGGCGCGTTCCAGTGCTCCTGCATTCCCCGCCGACGCCTGCACGAGCACATCATTACGTGGCGACCCGACTTGGAGTATCTCCCCCTCATAAAAGAAACTCTCCCGATACGCCTTCGTCAACCAAGCGCAATTAGAAATCAGGTAGTCAATATTACGCGAATCCATCATCGCCCGCCGCCTGTAACTCTCGCGCAACCTCACAGCTTGTCCCTCCATCTTCTTAATCCCGCGCGACCCGTGCCACGTCTGAATATACACCTGCCCCGGCTTCTTGGTATACCCCTTATCCCAGTAATTTCCCAGCCGTGAGTTCGCCACAATCACCTGCGCCGTCGCCAGCTCCCTCCTCATCGCACCTTTCCCGCACACGACCCCCACACCATCCGGTACCCGCACCCGCTCCCGCTCCGCAACCCACACCAAGTCCGCGCCCATGTGCCGCCGCAGGAGCTCCTCGCATACCGCACGTGGATTACAGTCGAAACGTTCAGAGAAAGAGTAGAACACAACCTTACCAACCTGCACGGGTGGTCGGTCACCCCACCTAGTCAAGAAATTACTTGCCCTTCTTATGGAGGCAGACATCTCTTGGATTCCATGCCGGATTCCATCCCCATCCGTAGGTAACTGTTCAGCAGTAGATTGCATCGTGTCCTATCAATACCGTCCTCGATCGCGAGGGGCGGTGCCGCCGCAAGGGTATCTCATTTTGAATGCGATGCGCTGGGGGAGCTCCCCGGAATTGTTTGTAATAAATAGGCAACGGGCATCGTACAATCCCCAAAAGTTCAAGAAGTGAAGGAATAACAGAAAGGGGACGCATGTCCGTAACTGTGAAAAAAATAAGGGGAGAAGTAAACTTTAGACTGGACATCGCATTCAAAAAGAGATGATCAAGGGGGGGAGAAGTTGTATATCTTTGTATGTAGGAAACTAAGATGTTGGGACGTCAAGAAATGACCTTCCGGGGAAAGATGCAGTTTCGCGCAGTTGGATGTGAGACGTAATTACCTAATACGCATGTACTAAGAAAGACAGGAGGACAAGAAATACGGAGCACGAGGTGAGAATGCGGGAAACAGCGTAAGTGAAGGAGTCAGGCGCACTGGGATTGCGCGGGTAAGACGGGAAGAAGCAAAGCCGAAACGACGCGTGGGGGCAAAATCCATGCAGTCGTGAGATTGATAGCATCGTGGCGGGTGTTTCTCAGGGAAAGGGTGAAAATCTACAATTGCACGGCTGGGGAACTTGCGCCAAACTGTGGCATTACGCACGCACGGTTCCCTAGCTCTGCCACTTCGTTCTTCCCACTCGCCTCGTACTTCCATTCTCCCACCTCACACGCAAAAATCCCGGCGAACGCAGTACCGCGCCGTTGCCCACCACCGTTCCCTCGCCACAGCTTCGCCACTTCGTGCCTTGTATTTCCATTTGCCGTGACACGTCGAAAATTTTCTTTAGTCACGCATGAGTAAAATGCTTGCCCACAGGTATCGGATGTGATAGGATGAAGATATGAAGACGACAGTCCCAGTGAAAAAGGTGCGTGGTTTTACGCTTATCGAGCTCATTGTTGTCATTGCCATCTTGGCTACACTTGCGAGCATCGGGTATCCGGCTATTATGAGTATGCGGGAAACGGCGAGCGTTGCCGCATCTTCCAAGATGTGTGCGGACTTGGTATCGGGCGTTTCTACTTTTAAGCAAGACCACAATGGCATCCTGCCGTATTACGTGCAAAAAGCTAAGCCCGACAAGGATGACCAGATATACCTCGTCACGCTCCCGGGCAAGGATGCGGGTCTACTGAGCATCCTTACCGGCTATGAAGAAGACAACAGTATGATGCTCAATCACAACAAGGAAGCTTACATCAAACCCACCCGTGCCGAAGAGATGCGCGATGGTCTGTACGGGGAAAGTGGGAATGAACTCGGACTCTATGACCCGTGGGGGAAGCCCTACTATGTCGTGCTATGCGAGATGACTGAAGGCTGCGTGGACCCATTCACCGGTAAGCGGCGGCGTGGCGACAGCTGCTTGGTATATGGGCTTGGACCGGACGGGGATGGCATTGCTCCGGCACACGAAGAGAAAAAGCATAAGTCAACTTCTGCCGGTAAGGGCAAAAAGAAGAAAATGAGCAAAGCTGAGCGTAGGAAAGCCATGAGAGAAGCGCAAGAAGCCGCCTCTGACGCCATCAGTGACAACGTTTACTCATGGAAAAAGACGTCGAACAAATAACAGAACCGGTGGTAACGGATGATGTCCGTATCACTGAGGCGCGTCCGCTTATTCCACCGGCAATACTTATTCAGGATTTTCCGGCGGGGCAGGATGCGGCGCGTGTGGTATACAATGCACGGGAGGACTTTCGCCGGATATTGGTAGGGGAGGATGACCGACTGGCGGTGGTTGTGGGACCGTGTTCCATCCACGACACGGCGGCGGCACTGGACTATGCGGAACACTTGGCGGATGTTATGCCCCGATACGCCGGTGAGTTACAGCTCATCATGCGGGTGTATTTTGAGAAACCGCGTACAACTGTCGGTTGGAAGGGGCTCATCAATGACCCGTTCATGGACGGCACCTACAAGGTGAACAGCGGACTTCGGATGTCCCGTGGGTTGCTTCTGCGTCTGGCTGAGATGAAAGTACCCGCCGCGACAGAGTTTCTGGATGTGATTACTCCGCAATACATCAGTGACCTCATTGCGTGGGGAGCCATCGGAGCTCGCACTACGGAAAGCCAAGTACACCGCGAGTTGGCGAGCGGTCTGTCCATGCCCATCGGGTTCAAAAACGGAACGACGGGTAGCGTGCAGATTGCCATCGACGGCATTATATCTGCCGCGCATCCGCACTGCTTCCTCTCTGTCACCAAACAGGGACTCTCGGCTATTGTGTCCACGATTGGAAACCCACTTTGCCACCTCATTTTGCGTGGTTCTTCCCAAGGTCCGAACTTCAGCAAGGAACACGTCACCAAAGCGTGGGCGGTTCAGCAGCGTGCCGGTATCTCAAATAGAATCATGATTGACTGCTCGCACGGCAACAGTCATAAAAAATGGCAAGAGCAGTTGTTAGTCGCACAGGACATAGCGGCTCAGTTGGCGGCGGGAGAGCAGCATATCGGGGCTGTGATGGTGGAAAGCAATCTGCTGCCGGGGAATCAACCCTGCGATGGTAAGACCCCTCTCCGCTACGGCGTAAGCATCACCGATGCTTGTGTCGGTTGGGATGAAACGGTTACCATCCTCGATACGCTTGCCGAAGGAATTAGAGAACGCCGGAACGCGTAGCTTGCTTCGCTCGCTCTCTCCCCTGCCACACACACCACACGTTGACCACATCAAGACGAGGTACGGAGGTCAGGTCTTGGGGACAAAAGGATGAAGAGATATTGGGAGCGCGTGAACGCGTCGACGATTGCACACAAAGCGACCGAGTGACACCAGCATGCCAGTAGCGATTTTGCACTCGCTCCCTGTGACGCAGTGTCACTCGGTCTCTCCTTCGCGTGGTACAACCGAGAGAGCTTCAGGAGGCTTGGAGACCTTGCTCCTGCATCTGCTTGAGCATCTCGGGAGTCAACTGCGCGGGCTGCTCGGCGGGCGCAGGTGCTTTTTTGATTTCATGAAGCTTGACTCTGAACATGAAGGGAGCACAGCACTTGAGAGGTCCCATTGCCTGCTCTCCGTAACCTTTGTCAGAGGGGATGAAGAGCTCCCATTCGGCACCGATGGGCATTTGTTTTACGCCGTCGGCAATGCTCGGCAGCATGCCGTCTATCGATATATCCATCGGTTCAGCACTTTCGTCCACCACAGTTCCGTCCAAGAGCCTTAGTTGGTAGGTAATGCTCATGATGGCATTCGCCCCATCCTTTTTTTCATCGTATTTGGCACCATTGCCGGGGGTGAACTCTTTTGCCAACACTCCGGAGGGTAATTTTTTGACTCCCTCTTCTTTGGCGTACTCCTCCGCCCTTTTATTGGAAAGCTCGGTGTTTTTGGCGACAGCTTCCTTCGTGCGCGCTTGCAGCACTTTTTCGTACTCTCCCAAAATGGCACTAATATCTTTACTGCGGAACTTCGCGTCCGGAGAATGACTCATCATGCCATCGGCAAGCGCGGCTACGAAGAGACTCGTATCAATGTCATCCATCGTGATTGGACCAAGCTGCGTCATGTTCTGACCGGTGCGGTACCCTAAGAAATAAGAAAGTACTTCACGAACTTCCTCGGGACTCGGTGGCGGTGTCTGGGGAGCAGGGGTGGGGGCTGCCTGCTCTGTCGGAGAAGTGGCAGGTGTCTGCGCCTCGACCGGAGCAGGTTGCTCTGCGGGAGCCGCAACGGATGCCGGTGTCTCAACAGAAGCCGGTTGCTCCGCAGGAGTCGCGACAGGTGCCGGTGTCTCAGCCGGAGCTGGTTGCTCTGCGGGAGCCGCGACAGGTGCCGGTACCTCAGCCGGAGCTGGTTGCTCTGCGGGAGCCGCGACAGGTGCCGGTGTCTCAGCCGGAGCAGGTTGCTCTGCGGGAGTCGCGACAGGTGCCGGTGCCTCAGCCGGGGCAGGTTGCTCTGCGGGAACCGCGACAGGTGCCGGTGCCTCAGCCGGAGCTGGTTGCTCTGCGGGAGTCGCAACAGGTGCCGGTGCTTCAGCCGGAGCAGGTTGCTCTGCAGGAGCCGCAATAGGTGCCAGTATCTCAGCCGGAGTCGGTTGCTCTTCAGGAGCGGCAGCGGGTACCAGTGTCTCAGCCGGGGCGGGTCGCTCTGCGGGAGTTGCAGCATCAGCCGGGGCGGGTTGCTCCGCCGGAGGTACTGCGGGCGTCTGTTGATCGTCTGTCTGTGCGAAAGAAGCTGCGCAGAGCGAAAGACCAATCAGGGGTAATATATGTGTTTTTTTCATGAGTATGGGTATGTTTATGTGAAAAAGGGGTAGGTTATTCGACCCAAGTGAGGACGACTTTGCCGGAGTTGCCGGACTTCATGGCTTCGAAGCCAGTGCGGAAATCCGTGTAATGGAGACGGTGAGTGATGATGGGTGAAATATTCAGCCCGGAACGGAGCATGGCACTCATTTTTTGCCATGTGCCAAACATTTCCCGTCCGTAAATACCTTTCATTTTGAGACCCTTCCAGACGAAGGTGTTCCAATCGATGCCGGAGCCTCCGGGTTGAATGCCAAGCAGGGAAATATTGGCTCCGTAAGAAGAATGCTTGATAATATCCTGCAGGCAAGCCGGAGCACCGCTCATTTCGAGACACACGCCGTAACCTTCCTCGATGCCGAGGTCTTCTTTCGCCTTGTCAATCGAATCTCCCTGCGCGACATTCACCGTGCGGTCAGCACCGAGAGTGCGGGCAAGGTTGAGGCGATAATCGCTTAAGTCCGTAATGGTCACACTCTTTGCTCCGGCTTTTTTACAGACCGCCGCCGCCATGGAACCAATGAGACCGGCACCGGTAATGAGGACATCCTCCCCGACGAGGTCCCATGAAAGTGCCGTATGCGTCGCATTGCCCAGAGGGTCGAGGATGGATGCGATCTCCATGGGCATATCCTTGTGAATACGGATGACATTGCTCTGCGGGATGGAAAGATACTCTGCGAAACAACCCGGGCGATTAACCCCGACCCCACGGGTATTCGGGCAAAGGTGGAAATTGCCCTTGCGGCAATTATGACAGTGACCGCAGACGATGTGACCTTCGCCCGAAACGACCTCACCCGGATGAAACTCTGTCACGGCAGAACCCACTCTTTCAATGATACCGCAAAACTCATGACCAACGTGCATTCCGATGGGAATGGTCTGCTGCGCCCATGGATCCCAGTTCCATATATGAAGATCCGTGCCGCAGATCGCCGTCTTGTATATCTTGATGAGGACGTCATTTGCGCCCACCTCCGGCATGGGTACATCTAATAATTCTAAGCCCGGACCCGCGTGAGTTTTCACAAGAGCTTTCATGCGGGGAATGATACTCTCTCCACCCCGTAATGACAAGACCAAATTTACTCGCTATCGCGCGCCACCACATCTGTCCCAGATAGATTAAAGGCTTAGTGGTGGGCGGTGACTTTGAGGCAGGGAGACACGGGGATGATCAAGTACGAAGCACTTCCCATCGCGTTGGCGGTACGACGGCTACAGAAATTCGTTTTTCTTCTTATCTTCGCGACCTTCGAGGTAATTGACGTTACGACTGACACCGGCACCGTAGGGGGAGGAGAGGCGCACATCCGGAGTAGAAGGGAGGAGACGACCGGAGCGGCGGCGAAACCATACAAAGCCGCACAACAAGAGGAACAGACCGACAAGAGCACCCGCCCCAGCGGCAACCTTGCGCAGCCATGGGGTATCCCAAGCCAAGTGCACCTCATCCATGAAGGAAACCTCCTCCGCGACATCCTCCTCCCGCATTTCAATGGGAACGAGGGGTACCTGCACCTCAGATTGCTGCTCGAGAGGGGGTAAATTTTGAGCGACGGGCGCGAGACAGGAATGGAGCACTTGGACGGCTGCGAGTAGGCCATCCACCCCGCCGCCGCGCAGCAAAGCCGCGTGTTGTGCCTTTTTGAGCCAAGCGTGGCGGTCCGTGTCCGCGACATCGATTTCGTGGTAACCGAGCTCGAGGTGGGGGTGGTCGTCCATGCTGTACATGAGCATGACGGAATACTCTCCCGGGGGAGCGACTAAACGCGCTAGGGTGGCAGGGGCAAGCTCAATGGGTACCTCCTGCCCCTTATCGAGGATGGCAACGAAGAGACGGTAACGGGAGCGTCCGTTGATTGAACGCAGGGCGCACTCGATGTCGGCGCGCTCAGGTTCACTCAGCAAAGCTTGCGGGTCGATGAGACTGTGGGCACTGGGTTGTTTGTATTCCGGGAAAAAACTCTTGGGGATGCGAGACTCAGAGCGGTTGACTTTAGGTTGAGCTTGTGCGGGAGGAGCAATTGAACCGACGCCCAACATTTGGTAGACGCCGGGTATTTCCCCGGCGAGCAGATGCCGTCTGTCCGACTCGGACCACTTGGGGGCAGTGGTAGGAGAAGCCGCATTACCGGACGTACTCGGGGGCGCGCTCGGGGGAGGAGGAGTAGGCTTCGCGGGGGATACCACCCGAGGAACCGCAGGAGGCGGTGGCACAGTGGGTGGCTCCTCATTCACTTCTTCCGCGACATCTTCCTCCACCTCCTCCGCCGTTTCATCGTCCGGTAAATCGGGCAAAATGGGGGCTGCTGACAGACCGGATGCCGTGCTGAGACCGGCGAGACCCGCGAGGAGAACCGCCGGACTGAAACTCATGCCTGTTCTGCGCATGCGTCTGTTGACACCATGGGAGCGCGCCGCGAGCTGAAGCATGGCAGCCCTCATGACCTTGCGCATACCAACAGTCATGGCACGTTCACGAAAGTAAAGGCGTGCCCCGATAATGGAGCTATTGATGCTGTCGGGGTTGATGTAGGGGTCGAGCATATAGCCCCACGAAAAGCAAGCGACTTCGAGTTGCACATCTAGGACGAGTACCAACAGCCACTCCTGCTGAACGGGCGGCGGATACGGGTGAATGACATCGTGTACCATGCGCCCGGTCTTTTCCCACCACCGCGCGAAGCGTGTAAGCCGAGAGGGTTTATCCGGTCGGGAACGTCGCGGACCGCCCATGGCGAAGTCGGCATCTTCTATGGCACGCGAGAGCTCTCGCTTCCCGAATGAAGGATGGTGGATGACAGCCTGATTGAGTGCCCAGTGCGCGTGGGCACGAAAGTCTTTCAACTGCCCATGCGATGTGATGAATATCCCTAGAGCGACGGGCGGAATGCGACGTTCCCAATCTTGAAGGAGCTGCATGAGGTCCCTGCGCTCCGGATGGGTGAGCACCCCGGCTTCATCAACTACGCGCGTGAACTCCAGCGGGTGATTCCCAAACACAGCCTGCGCCCGCTTCAGACTGTAGCCACACACCGGACACTGCTTCTCGGCACCCGAATGAATGGTCGCATAGCAACTGGGACATATCGGCACGCCAGCCTTTATACCTTATTTTGGGGTATACGTAAAGACGAAACAGCAACCCTGACGCAATATGAAGCGCGAAGCGGCTGTTTTGATCCATCCCCCCCCACTCCTCCTTTCCGCCCCGCTTCCTTCCATCTCACAGGTGTATGGATTGATCCCCCACGCGTCTTTTCCGCTTTGCTTTCTCCCAATTCTCCCGCACAACCCTGTTGCGCCTCATTCTTCACTTCGTACTCGTGGTGGGTAGGACGCTATCTCTGGCATGTTTGGCGTGTGCCAGCCATTGCTGGAGTTCCGCGCGTCGTCCTTCTCTCAGGAGTTGGAGCACGGTCTGCAGGTCTCGAATACCCTGCTCGAGGTGCGGACAAATCGCTCCCGCGTTTTGTGAAAGGATATCAGCCCAGAGTTCCGGGGCTCCGCCACCAACACGTGTTGTATCGCGAAACCCGGTGGATGCCAGCTGCCGGAGAGTATCCAACGACAATGCTTCATCAGAAATGGCGGCACGGGCTGTCAGGGCAGAAAGGAGATGCGGCGTGTGGGAAATAGCCGCCACGAGGCGGTCATGCAGCTGCGGTTCCACCGTGATGGTCCTGGCCCCCAGCTGCATCCAAAAGTGGGTGAGTCGCTGCACGACGTCCACGGCAACCCGGTGTTCATTAGTTATCACAACCGTTGCATCGTGAAAGAGCTCGGCACGTGCGTGTTCGATACCCTGTTTTTCAGACCCTGCCATGGGGTGCGAACCGAGGAAAAGGTGACCGGCTGCGTGCAGATAATTCCCGACTCCGGCGTGGACATCGCTCTTAGTGGAGCCCACATCTGTGACAAGGGCACCCGGGGCAAGCACCCCGCTGAATTGTTTCGCGAGCTCCAAGTAAGTCGTCGTCGGTGTTGCCAGTACGATCAGCACCGCCCCATCCACAACCTCAGGCAGGTTCTGCGAACATGCATCGACCAAATGGTGTGCTGCTGCGTACTCTAAGGGCTCTTTTCGGCGCGCCCAGAGACGAATGCGCACGCCCGGCATAAACCGCCGGATCGCCATAGCGAGCGAACCGCCTAAGAGACCGGGACCCAAGATGGCAATGCGGGGAAAGACGGGTTTCCCGAGCTCGCTCACGGCACGTAAAACTGAAAGTTTGTGCCACGCACCTTCAATTTCTTGCCGCTCGGATAAGGCTGGTTTGTCTTGGGGTTGATGATGCGTATTTTTTTACTCGGGTCCAGCGGATTCCATACCCGTGAGGGGTCCCCTTCCACTCTGGCAGCTGTCGGTATGGGTCCGGTGTTAGTTATTTGTTTGAGGTCTGTCGCGGGAGCACTCGGTGCTGCGGGGGCGGGCAAAGTCGCAGGGGCTGCCGGTGCGGGCGGAGTCTCTGCTGCGGGGGGTGGTAGATTGATGACTGCCGGTTGCGCGGGTTGCTCTGCCGGTGCGGGTGCCACCGCTGGCACCGGGGGAGCGGGTACCGGCTCCGATACGGGCACTGTGGGTGCTTTCTTCGGGGTTGTCCGGGGGGCAGGCGGGGCTGCCGGTGCCGTTGTTTCCGGAACTTTCGGTGACGGAGGCGCGGCAGGTGCCGATGTCGTAATAAACGGCGAAGGAGCGGCGGCGTCTTCCCAAGTGGTTGTCTGTACGGGTTCTTCCTGCTTGGGCTGTTTCGGTGGGACCGCGCGCGGGCGGTAGGGCATCTCGGGTACGGGGTCCGAATCAAGGACGCAGCCGGAGAGTCCGAGCGCGGCAATACCGGTAAACAATGCAGTGAGATGGTGCGTGAAACTCGTCATACCATGAATGTTCAAGCCTACGCCCAGCATAAACGTACACGCCCTAGTTGTCAATCTAAAATTCGTAAAGCTGCGCGTTGTGGCACATCTGTCCCAATAAAATTTTCGTGAAACGCCGCCATGCCGATCCCCATGCGGGCTACAGACGTCCTGCGTACTAGGGGGGGCTTCAACATCACAGGTGCGTGGATTTGGTCCCCACACGTCGTTTCGGCTTTGCCTCTTTCCGACTCCCCCGCGCAACTCCGTTGCGCCTAACTCCTTCACTTCGTACTTCGTACTTCGTACCTCGTACTTGATCACCTCCCCGTTTCCCTGCGACAAAACCGTCGCACTACTCTAGGCGTTTAATTTATTTGGGACGGCTGTGTGTGTTGGCAAAACATAAATGGCTTGACACGTGGGGGAGCGAAAGGCTATGCTGGGAGGAGATGTGGAGACCGGTGGGAATCGTGCTGATGTTGCTGACGATGCTGGGCGATGGTGCCGAGCTACGTGTGGCGAGTTTGCACCCTCTACTCAGTGAAATGGCGCGGCGAGTGGGGGGAGATGAGGTAGAGGTGGTGGATTTGTTCCCGAGCAATGGGGAATTGCACCGTTTTGAGCCCACAGCCCAACAGCTCGCGACCTCTGTCGGGTGTCGTCTTGTACTGGCATGCGGCAAGGGAGTAGAACCCTACTTGGGCGCACTGAGGGAGAGTATGGCGGCGAGAGGGACGCGTGTGCTGGAACTGGGGTCTACTGTGCCGGATGTGTACGCCGAGGGAAGCTCCGCACCTGACCCCCACTGGTGGAATGCGCCGCAGAATATGAAACGCGCCGCGTTTTATCTCGCGTTGGAAATGGCGCGCGAGCTGCCCAACGAGAGAGGTGTCCTGCTCGCGCGTTTTGCGGAGTATGCGCGGGAAATGGACGGGTTAACCCGCGAGGCTCGATTAGCACTTACCGTGATGCCGCAGGAGGAGCGTACCCTCGTCACAGAGCACGCTGCCATGTGCCATTTTTGCAAAGCATTTGGGTTCAAGCCCGTGGCTGTGCAGGGTGTGGCAGCAGAGAGCGAAGGAGACGTGGGGAGTATGGCGGAACTCATTCGCAAACTCCGAAAGCTGCGAGTACGCCGTGTTTTTGCGGATATTCGCGAATCTCCCCGCTTTTTGCAAAATATCGCGCGACATGTCGGGGCTCGCACAGGCAAACTCGTGATGGATGGGGTGGCACCGGGACAGCCGTCCTACGCGCAGATATTCCGCGCCAATGTGCGGGCTATCAGCGAGGGTCAACGAGCCGGGATGCCTCCAGCAGGAGCCGCCATCCCTCTGCAGCGGGACGGCAATCTTCCCCGGAATTACTTAATCGTGAATGATCTATGAAGCGACCTCTGCGAGCCATCATCGGGAGTATTCTTGGGGTCACGGTAGCCGGGGTGCCGCTGTTCTACTTCGCCACACAGCCGGGAGAGACAAATACTCCCCGGCAGGTAGCCGAAGGAAACGCAGAGTGGCAAGTGCCCTCCGAAATACGCTGCACGGGCATACCCGATATGATCATCATTCGAGAGGGCGGCAGGGAACTGTGTCGCATCACCCCGGAGCCTAGTGGGTATTGGTACGGCACCCTGCCGTTGCCGGTGCTTCGCCCGCACTCCGTGTTAGAGTTGGAAGTGGAAACCAATTGGACAGCACCTCGCGGAAATGACCAAGTCCTTTCCTTAGAACTCTTGCCACCCGGGCTACCGGCACGGCGAGATACCCAGTGGGCGGACGCGGGCACCGGGCACCTCCACGCTGTCTTCCTGTACCGATGGTAACGACCGATGACCACATTTGCTGGGGCGCAGCCCCTCATCACCACCACCCACATGAGTTGCTGGTGCGGGACCTCTGCGCCGACTACGGAAAAAGGGATCGGGCAGCCCTCAGCCATATCAACTTCAGCCTACATTGCGGGCATACTCTTGCCCTGATGGGTCCCAACGGAGCCGGAAAGTCCACCCTCATCAACGTGCTGGCGGGAATTATGTCGGCAAGCAGCGGTGAAGTCCTCTGGGACGGACGTC
This sequence comes from uncultured Akkermansia sp., assembly GCA_964459715.1. Taxonomy (GTDB): domain Bacteria; phylum Verrucomicrobiota; class Verrucomicrobiia; order Verrucomicrobiales; family Akkermansiaceae; genus Akkermansia. Next base: position 16,503 of record CAYWNS010000009.1, on the reverse strand, counting down.
CCCTGCACAAGACGCGGCGAGAGCTGGCGTGGTTGCCGCAGAGGAGTCAAGTGGACCGCTCCTTCCCTATCACCGTGTGCGAGCTCGTAGAGCAAGGGAGGTACTCTGCCCTCGGACCGTGGCGTGCATTCGGGAGACACGATGAAGAGATGGTCGACAAGGCTCTTCGCACCCTCGGGTTGGCAGAGTTACGGCACCGGCAAATCGGCGAGCTTTCCGGCGGGCAACTGCAACGCGCTTTTATCGCGCGGGCTCTGGCTCAGGAAGCCCATATCCTCCTTCTCGATGAACCCTTTACGGGATTGGATGCACCCGGGGCAAACGCGTTGGGAGAATTGCTCGGCGAGCTCGCGCACGAAGGTCGTCTGGTCGTGGTAAGCTACCACGATGTGGCATCTGCCGCGCGATACTTCGACTACGTTCTGCTCCTGCGCGGAGAACAACTGGCGTTTGGCACCTGCGCACAGGTACTCCGCGAAGAAAATCTTACCCGTGCCTACGGCATAGCCGCACCATGAACAACTTCTTGGAGTACCTCAGCGAGCCCATTGCCCTGCGCACCCTCTGGACCTGCGCGGTCATTGGCTTCGCGGACGGATACATGAGCGCGTTGGTGGTTCTCCGTCGCTCCTCTCTGCAAATTGGGGCGGTGAGTTGTGCCCTCCTGCCGGGCATCGCCATCGGCGTCTTGCTGTTCGGTTTGGGACAGTGGAGTGCTTTGGTCGGTGCGGTGACGGCGGGGTTGCTGGTCGGGCTCAGCTCCCTCTTTGTGGCACGCAGCTCCGGTTTGCACCATGATGCCGCCCTCTCCGTCATACACTCGGTCGCCTTTGCCCTCGGTTACATCATCCTCGTGCGACTCGGACTTCAGCAAAAAGTAGACGATTGGCTTTTCGGCAACATCATGAGCATGAGCTACGCCGACCTCTGCGTTGCTTACGGCACGGGTGCCCTCACCCTGCTCTGTCTCACCGTCTTCAAACGCCCGCTTCTGCTGTGGCTCTTTGACCCGCGTGCCGCGACCAGTCTCGGGCTACCTACGCGCGCCATCAGCTACGCCGTCTATGCGCTCATCATCCTAGCTCTCGTTTCTTCCCTGCAAGCGGTGGGGTCCCTGCTTTCTCTCGGACTACTCGTGGCACCGGCGGGTATCATGCGGCTTCTGACTAACCGAGCCGAACTGATCTTTCGGGGGGCAGGCATCATCGGCTGCGCGTGCAGCGTGCTCGCTTTCTTTATCTCCTACCCCCTCAACCTACACCTAGGTGCCACGATCATCCTCCTGCTCGGCATAACCTTCGCCATCGCATGGTTCCGGAGAAAACAGAGGTCTAATTGATCGTGGCGGACAGAAGACGCTCAATGATCGTGCCTAATCGGGCTACGTCGAAGTATTTTTGACTTTTGAGTTGTTCATTGACTGTGCGTACTTCGTTGCCGAGACGCTGCACGCGTTCGCGAGCAGGGCGCAGGGCATCGCGCAGCTCCTCCGTGCGCGGCAGCCCAAGCTGCGTTAGTATGTGGCGAGTTCCTTCGATCCGATCAATGAGGATATCGACCGTGTTGGCGGCATCTCGCGCACTCACCTCATCGTGCACCTTGCGCAGCGTGTAAAGGGCGTCTTCCACGGCATCAGCCAAACTGTTGAGAAGCCTGTCATGGGGAATATCCTCCGTCCGAATTGGATGCTCCGACGGCAGGGTAACCTTGTACTTCGCGAAAACTTCCATGAGTTTTTCGCTCCCGTAAGCACCTATCTCGCGCAACCTCTGCATCGCGCGCAAACTATCCTGCGCCAAGTGAGTGAGACTCACCATCTCCGACTTAATGGTTCCCAAAACTTGGGCATCGGTCAGGGGAAATTTGCCGAGTCGCTTGATGTTCCCATCGATGCGTTGCAAGAGACCGTTGAGCTGTGCCCCGGCTCGGTCCGCAGTTTCACGGTCGACTACGCCATTGAGCAGATTCAGCACGACCTGCGAATCATTGAGAAGGTCGTGGCAAATCTGCTGTACCTCCGGGGGAACATCTTCTCCCGTCGCAAGGACATTCCCTGCCGCCGAGCAGGGCGCAAGCGTAGCCGCAAACCCACCCCAACAGAGTATCCCTCCGACCGCTAGGACGAGTATCCTCATAGCAATGCTAGTTTAGCGCACAGCCGATTTATCTGCAAGACTTATTTGCACGTTCGTTTCAACAAACCCACTTCTCTCCCAATAAAATTTTCGAATGCTTCGTATCTCGTACTTAATCGCTCTCTCGTTTCGCCGGGGCAAAGTCATTGCCCACCACTATGCTTTTAATTCATTTGGGACAGATGTGGTGCACATCCGTCCCAATAAACTTTTCGAGAAACGTTGCGATGCCAATCCTCATGCGGGTTACAGACGCTCTGCGTACCAAGGAGGCTTCAACATCACGAATGCATGGATTTAGTTCCCACACGCCGTTTCGGCTTTGCTTCCTTCCTACTTCCCTGCGCAACTACGTTGCGCCTAACTTTAAATGATTTCGTACTTGCAGCAGGCATACGTGGCGGGCAGTTAACCACTCTACTCCGGGCATCTATTTATTCGGGACAGCTTTTGGGGACAGACGTTTCTCCCGTGCTTTTTTCTTGCTTCCCCTCTCCCCTCATGTTACACTCCCCGCGTACGCTGCCGCTAACGATATGGCCACCCTCCAAGACCTCATTGCTCAAATCCCGGATGCTTCCCTCCGCTCCCGCATCCTCGCTGAAACTCAAAAACTCTTCCACCAAAAAAAATTCGGTCTCGTCTTTGAAGAACACCTCCCCGAATGCTGCCCACTTTACGATGTCCCCATCCGCTGCGGCTCCACTGTCGCTCGCCGCTCCGGTCCCCTCTCCGAGCTCTACACCGTCCTCTCCATCAATGCCGACAACGCTCTCTGCGCCCGCCGTGGCACCGATGAAAATCTCCTGCTGCCCGCTGCGGACCTCCTCTCCGTTGCCGAATTCGGCAAACCTATCTACCCCTACCTCGCCCCAATCGCATCCCTCTCCCATGCTCCCGCCTCCGCCCCATGGCATACCCTCATCGAGGCGGACAACTTCCACGCTCTCCAGCTCCTCGCCTACCTCTATCCCGGCAAGGTCGACTGCATCTACATCGATCCCCCCTACAACACCGGCGCACGTGACTGGAAGTACAACAATGACTACGTCGACGGCAACGATGCCTACCGCCACAGCAAGTGGCTCTCGATGATGGAAAAACGGCTCCGTCTCGCAAAGAAGCTCCTCAATCCGGCGGATTCCGTCCTCATCGTCACCATCGATGAAAAGGAATACAATCATCTCGGGTGTCTGCTTGAAGAGATGTTCCGGGAAGCGAGAATTCAGATGATTTCATCCGTCATTAATCCAGGCGGTTCGAAGAGGCTTAACCAATTTTCAAGATGCGATGAGTACATATATTTTGTCATGATTGGCGATTCGAAGCCTTCTCCTGTCATTAAATGACAGTGTCAAATCAAGTGATTCTATTTGGCAGCCATTCAGACGAAGTGATTTGGCATCTCAACGGGGGTTACCAAAAGGTGGTAAATCACAATTCTATCCAATTTATGTAAATGACAGCACTGGCAAAATCGTCAAAATTGGTGACCCTATTGCACAGGGCGTTAGCATTGATGAAGTTGCATCTGAACCAGGGTGTACAACAGTGTTTCCCATTCGAGACAATGGTCTTGAAATAAACTGGGGTACACGTCCAGAAACCGCAAAGATGCTTCTCAAAAAAGGATACCTTAAGGCGGGTGAAAGAAAGGAAAACAAACCCCAGAAATATATTATAAATTATTTAACATCAGGAACAATAGAAGATATAGAAAAAGGGAAAGCCGTAGTGGACGGATATGATGAAAATGGTGCCATCATCGCGCATTACGAAAGTGGGAAGGAGGTGATGCCAAAAACGAATTGGAACGAAAAAACGCACAACGCTAACGCGTACGGTTCAAAGTTTTTAAGGGGTATTTTCGGGAATAGATTTGATTTCCCCAAGTCCCTCTACGCCGTCCACGACACCATCCGCTTCTTCGTCGCCAACAAACCCCGCGCCGTCATCCTCGACTTCTTCGCCGGGAGCGGTACCACACTCCATGCGGTCAACCTGCTGAACGCGGAGGATGGTGGGGAGCGCCGCTGCATCCTCGTCACAAACAACGAAGTTTCGGACGCCGAGGCGAAGTCCCTCACCGCACAGGGACACCGCCCCGGCGACCCCGCGTGGGAAGCCCTCGGTATCGCCCGCTACGTCACTTGGCCCCGCACCGTCTGCAGCATGGAGGGGCACGACATTTCCGGTTCGCCGCTGAAGGGCGAATATCTCGGCACGGATCGCCCTATGGCAGACGGCTTCCCCGCAAACGCCGTCTACTTCAAACTCGGTTTCTTAGACAAGACATCCGTTTCCCTCGGTCGCCAGTTTCGGGAGCTCCTCCCGCTGCTCTGGATGAAAGCCGGTCCGCACGGTCCTTGCCCCGCGATCCCCGCAGACGCCCCCATCCCCCCCATGCTCATTCTCCCGGAAAATCATTTTGCCGTCCTCACGGATGAAACCGCTTTCCCCTCCTTCGAAGCCGCTCTCCGCGATCGGAAAGACATCCACACCGCTTTCCTCATCACCGACTACGAGGAAACCTACCGCACCATGATCTCCCACCTCCTCATCCCTACCACCTACCAACTCTACAAAGATTACCTAGATAACTTCCGCATCAACTCCACCACCCATAAATGAAAACTGAACTCTTTTCCTTCCAAAGCCGTGCCGTGGAAAATCTCCGCACCTGCATCAGAGCAGCGGCGAGTGCGTGGCGCGACGCAAAAATCCCGCAAGTGGTTTCCCTCCAAGCCCCCACCGGCACCGGCAAAACCATCATCATGGCTGCCCTCATGGAGAATATTTTCTACGGCACCGCCGACTACCCTGAGCAACCGGAAGCCATCTTCGTTTGGCTCTCTGACTCCCCGGCCCTCAACGAACAATCCCGCCACAAACTCGAGCGCGTTGCCAATCGCATCCGCGTCTCTCAATGTGTCACCATCGAGGATGCTTCCTTCGATCAAGAGGTGCTGGAGGACGGGCACGTCTACTTCCTCAACACCCAAAAACTAGGTTCAAAGGGCAACCTGAGTCGTCCTTCCGACAGGCGGCAGTACACCATCTGGCAAACCCTAGAAAACACCGCCAAACGCAAATCCGACCACCTCTACTTTATTATCGATGAAGCACACCGGGGCATGCAGGGGAAGGACGCTAGGCAGGCTACCTCCATCATGCAACGCTTCCTCATAGGGTATTCACTCGACGGCGAACAGCTCCTCTCCCCCATGCCCCTCGTCATCGGCATTAGTGCCACTCCAGAGCGTTTCAACGCCCTCGTTGGCAAAATCCAATCCGGAAGATACCCCGTCATTATCCGCCCGGATGACGTCCGCTCCTCTGGTCTCCTCAAAGACCGCATCATCATCACTTACCCTGATGACTCTTCTCGACACGACGGCTGGACCGTCCTCCGCGCCGCCACCAATGAATGGCTCAACAAATGCAGTCAATGGCAGAGCTTCTGCCAATCCCAGCACATCGACCCGATCAATCCCATCTTCGTTATCCAAGTGCAAGGCGGATCCGATTCTGTCACCTCCGCCACCGACCTCGATACCCTCCTTGCCCACATTGATGAAATCATTTCCCCGCATCACCTCCGCGAATACGAGGTCGTCCACACCTTCGGTTCCGTCACTACTTTGCATATCAACGGTTTACCTGTCCATCATATCGACCCCAGTGACATAGCGGACAACACCCGCATCCGTCTCGTATTCTTCAAGGAAAACCTCTCCACCGGCTGGGATTGCCCCCGCGCGGAAACCATGCTCTCCTTCTGCCACCGCCAAGATGCCACATACATCGCGCAGCTCCTCGGTCGCATGGTCCGCACCCCCTTGCAGCAGCGTATACTTTCGGATGATTCCCTCAACGAAGTTCGCCTTTTCCTTCCGGGCTTCGATCGCTCCACCGTTAAGCTCGTCATCGACAAATTGCAACATTCCGATGAGGGGGAGATCGCGTCCAACATCGAGGACGAGGAACTCAACAGTGGCACGTACACCCCCTTGTCCCCAAACCCGAAGCCTCGTCACCACCAGCCAAACCCGGAACAAGGCTCACTCTTCCCCTATCCAAACAAAAATGAGCCTAACACCCTCCCTCTCCACGAACCCGAAACGAGCAATTATGACGCCCCGCAGTGCCCTGCACCTACCACGCCAAGTGCTTCTGCCTCGCCCGCGAATCCTTCCACCGCCTCATCTCTGCCCCTCACTTCCCTGCAGTCTCCCTCCCTAGCACAGTCCGATCTCTCCCTTTACCCAAACAGTGCGGATGTCGTCCGCTTTATCAACGATCAGCACTTTATCACCTTCAAAGTAACAAACTCACGCATTAACAACTATCTGACATCCCTCCTCAATCTCTCCTCCCTGCTGATCACTTATGGTTTCTACCCCAATGCCCGCTTCGAAATTTCAGAGGAGGTCATTCGCAGAATCCGTGAGTACGTTACCTCTTTGCATGATGAAAACATTTACGATAAAAAAGCAAAAGAACAACTTCATATTAAGCTCCTGACCGAAACCATCAATACCTTCGGCAAAATTCTGCAGTCTCACCCCGAGCTCAGTCTCTTCCCGGCTTCTGAGTCCGAACTGGACCGCCGCCTCGAAGAAGCCAACAGATCCCTCGGCAGTGCCGGCTTCCACATTGACTACGGTTCCCGCTTCTTTGACCAAAACAACCCTCATGCCTTCAAAATCGATGTCATTCTCTTCGCCTCAAATGATTCCTGCATAAGTGATCTCCTAGAGTACGCTAAAAACCAATTCCACAAATGGAGCGATGATTTCAGACTCTGTTTCGCCAATCAACCGGAAAGTGTGTACAGAGAGTATGAAAATATCATTGCCGATGGCGATGCCGTAAGCAAGCACCACCTCCGCTTGCCTGAGAACCTCTGCATCAAGCAGGACCCGACTGCGGATGCCTACCTCAACCACCTCTTCGCTGACCAGCTCGGTATCGTCCGCCTCAAGTTTAATAAATGGGAGAAGGATCTCATCACGGAAGAATCTCGCCGCCCGGACTTCGTCTACTGGCTCCGCAATGTCCATCGCGCCGAAGGTTCTCTCTGCTTCCCTTTCTCCGTTGGTAACGAAAAAAAAGTCGCTTACCCGGACTTCATCATTATCCGTCGTAACCCCGTCCCTACATCTGATCGCCCTTACGTCCTCGATATCCTCGAACCCCACGGTATCTACTTAGACGATAACCTCGCCAAAGCCAAAGGTCTCGCCGAATACGCCAAGATTGAACCCCGCTTTGGTCGCATCCAGCTCATTCGCGAAGCTACAGACTCCATCACCGGCAAACCCTACCTCCGCCGTCTCGACTTTACCAGATCTAAAGTACGAGAAGAAGTCCTCAACGCCTACGACAACAACGACCTCAAGCGCATCTTCGATACCTACTCCTTCTCCGATTCGCCGACCGCCCCTCGATGCAATACAGAAATTGATAGAAGTTGACACTTCGCCAAAATTGCGCTCCTGTTCCGGCGTATCAGAATCATCGAAGAGGTGGTAGTGCTTGCGTCGACGGACAAGAAATAACATGCTCCGGCACGGTGCTCCCGCCATTCCCCGGCTTGCTACTTCGTACTTCCATTCCTTCCTGCCCCGCTTTACTGCACACGGCATTCTCGCACCCGCCACACACTCTCTCCCTGTGCAACACCGCTGCACACCTCGCCCGCCGCTCCTCGACCCTGCCACTTCGTACTTCGTACCTCGTACTTAATCCCCTCCCCGTTTCCCCGCTGCAAAGTCATCACCCACCACTATGCTTTTAATTCATTTGGGACAGATGTGGATGTGGTGATGTGCTTGACATTTCGGGGTGGGTGTGGTAGAAAACGCCATTATGAAAGCGAAGAGAGAAAAGCGCGGATTTACCCTGATTGAGCTCATCGTAGTGATTGCGATACTGGGGGTGTTGCTTGGGATAGCGGCACCGCTGCTGATGAGTTACATCAATGCTGGGGACGTGGTGAAGTGTCGCGCCAACATTGACCAGCTTGCGAAATTGGGGGCAAAGTATGGTCAGGATATGGCAACACGTAATCTCCTGCCGACAAGTGGGATGGCGGATGATGAAGATACTAAGGAGATGAATGAAGCGGAGGGTTGGTGGCTGGCATTGGCACAGGAACTTGATTCCACCGTACTCCCGATCGACTCACGTCACAAGATGAAGGTTTCAACGATCTTTCATTGCCCGGGGGACCACCGAAAAGAGGTTGCCGACGGTACTCTGATGGAGGCGAGCACAAAAACGGTGTCATACGTGTCGTGGACGGATGGGTCGGAGGATAGAGACAATCCCAACTCGCAAATCCGCACGCTGGGCAAGAAGAGGCTCGACATGCTACCATGGTTGAGTGATGGTGTGCCCGCGGCTCGGAAGAGCGTAACTTGTTATGCGGACTTCAAGCGCATGGTGGTGCCGACGCTGGGACGACACCGCGACACCATTATGGTGGCATACGCTAGTGGCGTGGTGCAACAGTTTGAGGTGGGCGACGCAGAAAAGTTGAATGCTAAAGAGCTGTTCCGCAAAATCAATCCGGAGAAGCTGATACCTGAAAAGCGTCCCAAAAACCACTGAGAGAGCACCCACCATGCCGGGTTTTGCGTTGTCCTTTGATGCGCCGCGACAGCCGGTTGTGCTCGGGTTGAGTGGCGGGAGGGATTCTGTGGCACTTCTCCTTCTCTTGCTCGAGCACGGCGTGACGGTGTCTGCCTGTCATGTGCATCATGGTATTCGCGGAGCTGCGGCGGATGCAGATGCGCAATTTTGCCGTGAGCTGTGCTCCGTCCATCGAGTGCCCTTCGAAGTGTACCGGGTGGATGTCCCTGTCCTAGCCGCGCAACGCGGGGAATCTTTGGAAGCAACGGCTCGGCGAGAGCGTCGGCGGATTCTTGCGGCACACGCTCGACACGTGGGTTACTCGGCAGTCGCCCTTGCCCACCACGCAGAGGACCAAGCCGAGACCGTGCTCTTCAACCTCGCTCGTGGCTCCGCCGGGCTGCGCGGCATGCTCCCAAAGCGCGTGGATGAGGGAATCACGTGGCTGCGTCCCATGCTGCACATACGCCGTGAAGAAATCTCTGCCTTCCTGCGCAGCCGGGGGCAGAGCTGGTGCGAGGACACCACAAACGCTGATCCCACCGCCGCCGCGCGTAATGCCATTCGACTGCGGGTGCTACCTGCTCTGCAAGCCGCCCTTGGGCGAGATATCGTGCCATCTTTGCTGCGGGGGGCACGTCTGCAGGGAGAGGTGCAAGATGCCCTAGATGCCGCGTTGGGTGCCCTTCCCCTGTTTGACCCGCAGGGGCGACTTTACCTGCCTATTCTGGCGGACAAACCTGCTGCTTTCTGTAAGGCGGCGGTGCATTTTTTTTTGAAGCGGGGGGGTGTGCCGGATATATCCGAAACTTGCGTGTGCGCGGTGTGTGAGATTCTCTCCCCGCAAACACCCACCCACACTTGTAACCTGCCCGGCGGCTTCCGCGCCCACCGTGCCCACAAAAGACTTATTCTCCGTCAATCCGGTTCCAAACCTGACCAAAATAAATTAAACACTTAGAGTAGTGCGATAACTTCGTTGCGTGGCAACACGGAGGTGATCAAGTACGAGGTACGAAGTACGAAGTGAAAGAGTTAGGCGCAACAAAGTTGCGCGGGTAGGGGTGGAGGAGGCAAAGCCGAAACGACGTGTGGAAACTAAATTCATGCACCCGTGATGTTGAAGTCCCCTTGGCACGCAATGCGTTTGTAACCCGCATGGGAATTAGCATCGCAGCGTTTTTCGAGAATTTTGTTGGGACAGGTATGTGGCAACCTATCCTTTTCGGGACAAGTGTTTGTGTAGATATTTACCAGTCAGACTTTCGGGGTACGCGGCAATGACGGCGGGAGGACCGGAAACAATGATACGACCGCCGTGTACACCTCCGCCGGGTCCCATATCGATGAGATAGTCGGCATTACGGATGACATCTAGGTCGTGTTCGATGATGACGATTGTAGCCCCATGGTCGATCAGGGAGCGAAAAACACGTAAGAGAGATTGCACGTCCAATGGATGTAGTCCGATAGTCGGCTCATCAAACACGAAGAGCGAATCCCCTTGCCCGCGATTCATTTCACCGGCGAGCTTGAGACGCTGCGCCTCACCGCCGGAAAGACCGGGCGTTTCCTCCCCGAGGGTGAGGTACCCGAGACCGAGCTGCTTGAGGACGCGTAGGCGTCGCTCCACGAGGGGCATGTCCGCACACCGCGCGAGGGCAGCATCGATGCTCATGTCCATGAGCTCCGGCAAACTGTATGCCGCAGCTCCGTGCTTTGGGACTCGGCGCAAAGTGCTCGCTTCGCGGGAATAACGTGAGCCGCCGCAATCCGGGCAAGGTATCTCCACGTCCGGCAGAAATTGGACATCCAAGCTGATAATCCCCGTGCCATCGCAGGTGGGGCAGCGCAGGCGTCCGGTGTTGTACGAAAAATCGCCCGCTTTGAAACCACGGGCTTTCGCCTCCGGCGTACGCGCGAAAACCTTGCGCAACTCGTCGTGCACATCCGCGTACGTCGCCACTGTGGAGCGCACATTGATGCCGATAGGGGTCGCATCGATCAGTTTCACATGCTCAATGCCGGGAGCATCTATCGCACGGACGTGACCGGGCAGCTGCTCCCCCTTGAGAGCAGCTTGCAATGCGGGCACGAGACACTCCAACACCATCGTCGTCTTGCCGGAGCCGGACACCCCGGTCACAACCGTGAGCCGCCCCTTCGGGATGCTCACCTCGAGCGGGTGTACCGTATGGATAGCGGACGTCGTGAGACGGATGCTCCCCATGTCAAACAGAGCATCCGGTGCTACACGCCCACCGACATTGATGGTCGCTTTGCCGGTGAGGAACGGTCCGGTTTTTGACAGCGGGGAGCGCACAACCTGCGCGAGCGGTCCCTGCACCATGATTTTACCGCCGTCGCTCCCGGCATCGGGTCCGAGTTCTATGAGCCAGCTTGCCTCCGAAAGCACCTGCACATCGTGGTCCACAAGCACCACACTGTTACCGTCCGCCACCAAGTCACGCATCACCCCGATCAGTCCGTCAATGTTGGCGGGATGTAAGCCAACCGACGGCTCATCGAGCACGTAAAGGACACCGGTTGTACGGTTTCGAACAGCGCGAGCCAGCTGCATTCGCTGTCGTTCTCCCGTGGACAGCGTGGACGCGGCGCGGTCCAACGTGAGGTACGAAAGCCCGAGTTCCATCAAGCGGCGCGCCACTTCGTGAAAGGAGGCACAAATACTCTGCGCCATCGGGCGCATCTCCGGCGGCAATGCCGCAGGCACGCCCCCCACCCACTCCTCCAAGTCCGCAAGCGACATTTCGCAAACTTGGGCAAGGGTCAACCCGCGCAGCAAGGGGGCTCGGGCGCGTTCACTGAGGCGTGTCCCCCCACATTCCGGGCATTGCTCCTGTCGCAGGAATTTTTCCACGCGTTTCATACCCTTCTCGTCCTTCACCTTTGCCAGTGCATTCTCGACGGTATACGTAGCGTTGAAATACGTGAAGTCCATATCACCGGCTGCCCCACTCGTCCTGTTCTGGTAGATGATATTTTTCTTAACGGCCGGACCGCGAAACACAATATCGCGCTCGCGCTGCGTGAGCTGGTTGAAGGGTACATCCGTACGCACGCCCATCTCTCGCGCGATGTCCTTCATGAGCGACCACATCAGGGTCTGCCACGGGGCAACCGCCCCCTCATCGATGCTCAACGTCTCATCCGGCACCAGCGTCGATTCATCCACCGTCCGCACTACCCCCGTGCCGTCACAACGGGGACATGCCCCTTGGCTGTTGAAAGCAAGCTCCTCTGCCCCGGGTGCAAAAAAATGCTCCCCGCACTCCGGGCATGTCAGCTCCAACCCTGCCGCTACCCCGAGCGTGGGCGGCAAATAGTGCCCGCGCGGACACCGGTGGTTCGCCAAACGGGAAAACATGAGTCGCAGGATGTTGAGCAACTCCGTCCCCGTGCCGAAGGTACTGCGTATACCCGGCACTCCCGGTCGCTGCCGCAAGGCGAGAGCCGCCGGTACATAGAGCACCTCATCCACCTGCGCCTTCTCCGCTTGGGTCATGCGGCGTCGGGTATAGGTGGAAAGCGATTCCAGATACCGTCGCGATCCCTCCGCGTACAGAATTCCGAGGGCTAAGGACGACTTGCCGGACCCGGATACCCCCGCTATTCCTACGATGCGGTGGAGCGGTATGTCCACATCGATATTTTTCAGATTGTGAACGCGCCCACCGCGCACCACAATGCATTCCGGTTCCCGGGGAAATCCTCCTTTCCCCACGCCGGATTCGTCTGCTTTCCCTTCTACCATAACCGGGGGAAATTATCGATTGCGGAGGTAAAGCACAATTCCCTCGCCGATGACCTCGGCAAAACGCGTGGCATGCGACGGACGGTTCAGGAAGCGCACGTGTTCGGGGTTGGAAAGAAAGACGGCTTCGGTAATCACGGCCGGCACGTAAGAGTCGTTGCACGTGTTGAGCCAGTCACCGCCGCCCTTGTGCCCGTTTGTTCGAATGACAACACCGCAGGGTTGCCCGTGGTTGGGTAAGGTGCGGTTGAAGAGAGTACGGTTCATGTGTCGAGCCATGGTCGAGGCAAGTTCCTGCCCGGCATAGTTGCAGTAGAATGCTCCCTTACAGTAGTCGATCCACCCATCGGACTCGCTGTTAAGGTGCAGGAAAACAATCGCCGCCGGTTTCCAATCGAGAGCATAATCGGCACTGAGCATGCCCACAGCCATGCGCACCGGATGATGTCGGGAGCGGTACACCCCTGTCGGTTGCGGGGACTTCACTTGGATAACACCTGTTGCCCGTGCCGCCTCTGCCAAAACCGGGTCGGTAGGTGTGTTTCCGCGATTGATGACGACGCATCTGTAACCCGCTCGTTCGATAACTCGCTTGACCACCCCGGCATATTTGTACCAAAACTCACACTCCTCTATCGAGCCTCCGAAGCGGGCATCCGGTGTGCGCGCCCCCTGCCCTCCACGCCCCGGAGCGTAGTAGTGCCCTATGTCGAGCACAACCGTACGCGATTCACGCACTTGTCTCTGCATGCTCTGCTGCGTGCACTGCACCGTCAGCATGCCGCAGATTGCCATCATCAAAATCCGGACAAGCTTTTTCATCGTCATCTCGCCCCCTATTTTACAGGAAAATAAGGCTTATGCAAGCGTCTTCAGCCAAAAATGCGACAAAGCATCGCACCGAACACCCACGGCATCAAATGCGCGAACTTCCGTAATTCGTCAATGCAGTTGTGGTGGGCATCTCAGCGGGTCTACAGATCCAGTTGCCTTTGTTCGCCGTTCCCCATGATAACGCCGAGCTTGGTGTAGGCAGAAGGCATCGCTTCGCGCCCACGCGGCGTGCGTTTGATGTATCCCTGCATGATCAGAAAGGGCTCATGCACATCTTCCAATGTGGAAGCATCCTCTCCCAACGCAACAGCCAAAGAAGACAAACCTACCGGTCCCCCGTCAAATTTGTAGATGAGAACCTCCAATATGCGCTTGTCCATCTCATCCAATCCATCGGCATCGATATCGATCATCTCCAACGCACGCTCAGCCACCGATGCATTCACCTCGCCGTTGGCACGCACTTGCGCATAATCTCTTACCCACCGTAACAAGGCATTTGCCACACGGGGGGTGCCGCGAGAGCGACGGGCAATGGCTTCCGAACCTTCGGGCGTAATGTCGACACCCAACAGCCCCGCCGAGCGATTGAGGATATGGCAGAGTTCGGGTGTAGTGTAGTAATCCAGCCGGTTGGCAATGCCGAAACGGGAGCGGAGCGGACCGGTCAGCATGCCGCTCCGCGTTGTTGCCCCAATGAGGGTGAAGGGTTTCAAACGCATGTTCACCGAACGTGCTGCCGGTCCTTGGTCAATCATGATGTCGAGTCGGTAGTCTTCCATCGCCGGGTAAAGGTATTCCTCCACAGCCGGGTTAAGGCGGTGGATTTCGTCGATGAACAGCACATCCCCCTCTTCCAGCCGCGTGAGGAGCCCCGCTAAGTCGCGCGCTTTCTCGATTTGGGGACCGGATGCTATGTACAGGTTGCGTCCCACCGCGTGCGCGATGATGTACGCGAGAGTTGTCTTCCCCAGCCCGGGCGGTCCGCTGAGTAACACGTGGTCAAGCACATCCCCACGCTGTTTCGCCGCCGCCACCATGAGCATCAACCGCTCCTTGACCTTTTCCTGTCCGCAGAATTCATCAAAGTCCGGCGGACGAAGGTTGATCTCCTGTTCTGCAGCGTTGTCGTTGAGACGGGAAAAGACTGAAGGTCTGGGTTCCGGAGGGTTCATGCATCCAAGGGGTCAAACGTAGAGGACGTAGTCGACCTTGCGGGGCTTGGCGCGGACGATACCGTCCGCGTCCGGATGACCGAGAATGCAGATACCCAACCCCTCATAGTGCTCCGGGTCAAGTCCCCACCGCCGTAGAATACTCTCCCCTTCCGGTAAACAAAACATCTCCTTTCCTCGATTGATCCAGCAGGAACCCAACCCGAGCGCGTGCGCCGCCAGCATCAGGTTGCCCATCACCAAGCATGCATCCTGCACCCCTGTGGGGGCTTGTTTGTCTGCCATCACAAATACAGCTACAGGTGCCCCGTAGAAGGGGTCTACGTCCTTACCCCACACGCGCCCATTGAGTGCCGAAAGCTCGCGGAGCTGCCCCGCACCCGTGACCACTACCATGCGCGGCGACTGCGTGCCATGTCCCGTGGCTGCATACTTTCCCGCTTCCAACACCTCTTCCAGCAGCTCGCGCTCCACCGGCTCTCCCGTGTATTTCCTACAACTGCGCCTCTCCTTGATGTCTATAAGTGTCTCTTTCATAACCGCCCCCCCATTGTACAAGCTTTCCTCCCATTCCTCAAGCGTGAAATGTCGTAATCCTCCAAGCAACACATCTATCCCTAATCTTGAACTGACCCGAAAAAAGGCGGCGCACACGGATGCGCGCCGCATACTCGATGGGGAAAAAATTGCATTGAGTATCAATGTTATAATGGTAAATTCGTAAGAAATTCGTAAACGGGTAAATTGTGTCATAATTGATTAGGGAAAGCTAAAGAAAAATGATGCAGGGGCGGTGATGTTGTGAAGGAGGGGAAGATGGGGTGTCGGGATGGGAAGCGCGGATAGCTGATAACGGTGGAGAAGGGAAGGATGTGATGCGGGCAGTTTAAGTTTGGGGCGAATAAGGAGACGGGGGAGGTGAACCCGCTGACGGCACCGAAGTTTTTGCCGGACGCTGATCCGATACGGGTGTGGCGGCGGAGGGATGGGGAGATGTATATTGCGAGTGGGAGGCATAGGGCGGCGTTGGCGCGGAGGACGGGGGTGGATAAGATCATGGCGTTTGTGTATGATGAGGATGATGTGCATACGGAGAAGTGGGCGCGGAGGTTTGATATTGAGCTGAATATACGGGATAACCAGGCGACCGCGCTGGAGTGCGCGTTGTTTGCGCGGGGGTATTTTTCTGAGGATGGGCAGCCGCTGAGTGAGGAGCAGGTGCGGGTGCTGGGGATGGATAGGAAGGGGAGTATCGGGGCGATTGGGCTGATGATTGGGCGTGAGGCGGGGGAGGATGTGATGAATGCGTTTCGCAGCGGGGATATTAGTGAGCAGGCGGCGCACGCGATCGTGAAGTTTGCTCCGCTGAGTGTGCCGGGGAATGAGAGGGTGCAGCAGGCGGGGTTGCGTGAGCTGATGGAGCTGGGGACGAATCGCATTGATGAGGCGCGGATCGCGATGACGGTGGAGAGGGGGAAGAATATGATGCGGGCTGAGGCGGTGGGGGCTACGCAGACGAATCTTTTCGGGGAGACGGAGGATAGCGAGGCGTGGACGAAGTTTATTAAGGATTATATTAAGCAGAAGTTGGATTACCAGCGGGCGTTTGTGAGGTTTCTGAGTGATATTGGGACGAAGAAGACGAGTGAGGCGGTGCGGAAGAAGTTTAAGGCGCATCTGAAGTCGGAAGACCCGCAGGAGATTAAGAAGCAGCTGAGGGAGGAGCGGCAGGTGCTGGAGATGTGGAGGAATCCGTTTGACCACCCGGAGCTGCGGCAGGAGATGACGGAGGCGTGGAATAGGAAGCAGGGGGTGACGGGTGAGACGGTGACGGAGACGAGTACGACGTTTTCGGTTGATAAGGCGCGGGAGCGGGGGCTGATGAAGGAGGGTGTGCTGAGGGTGGGGAATGCGGTGGTGACGGAGCCGGGGGTGACGTTCTCGGTGG
>CAYWNS010000008.1:0-38537 GCA_964459715.1 uncultured Akkermansia sp. | reverse complement strand
GAAGTACGAAGTGAAGGAGTTAGGCGCAACGGAGTTGCGCAGGGGAGTTGGAAGGGGGCAAAGCCGAAGTGACGCAAAGGGAATAAATCAATACACCCGTGGGGTTGAAGCCCCCTTAGTACGCAGAGCATCTGTAACCCGCAGGGGATTAGCATGGCAGCGTTTTTCGAAAATTTTATTGGGACAGGTGTGGGAGGGCATGGGTGATCATCGGATTGCAAATACGATACGCTCTAACAAAACGTCTTTCCGCGGATAATCAGCTCCTTAGAGTTTTATGAGCAGTCTGTATATCCCATGAGGTGAGCGTTTTTTAGCTTTCGCACTCGGTGCAACGTATTTTTTTTCAGGGAAGGAGCAATTTTTTGCTTGCGCACAGCATTTGCAATGAGATATACTGACAGGCGAAACATGAGCGTGGGAAAGACCGATCGAGAGGTCGGTCGATCTTTCGCGTTTGACCCTTATCCATTCAAATACAGACTATGAAACTTCATCTACCTCACGGACTCCGCAAGGCTCTTCTGGCTTGCCTTGCCGCATTGACCGTTTCTCTCCCCGCCACCCTCGGATCGGCTTCGGGGGTCGCGGCGGTTACTATTGCTCTGTCCGCACTCACGGCTCAACAAACGGCAGCAGACACAACTGTAACCAAGAACGCTGATTGGGCTGCCTTCGTTCAGGATGCGGAAAAGAACAAACCCGGTGAAAAAGTTATTCTCCAGCAAGCGAGTGACGGTAGTATATTCTTCGGGCACTTGGTGGATGGGGCTGATGTCGATGAAGACATCTTTGCGAACGTGGAGATTGCGGCGGATTTGGTAATCAACAATGGGTACAGCAACACCAATGATGAAAATGGACCGAACTATACATTCAGCGGAGCGATTACCGGCTCAGGTAGCTTCAAGGTCACCGATACAATTCACAGACAGCACTACAAATTCACCGGTGACATGAGTGGATGGACGGGGAATTTTGAAATCACCGGTGGAACAGGGGAAGACAGCATAGAATTCTCTGGGAGTGGGTTTGTATCATCCGAGGGAAAGATCACGCTTACTGCCGGTAGCAACAGTAAGTTGATCGCGGACGGAGTGACACTCAAAAACTCCGAGATAACCGCATCGCTCCTTGAGATAAGAGGTGATGTCACCTTCAGCAGGAGCAGCGGACAAACCATCACCATCACCGGAGCGACTACGGTTGGGCAGGGAGCGACACTGACGTTGGGAACGAATACCGAAATGCATCTGGCGAGCTTGGCAGACAATCCAACCCTGACAAAGCTGACGTTGGGTGAGGGTTCAGAATTCGGTTTGGGTACCGGGAGTTTGAGTATCGACACTCTCGAGCTCAGTGGGGACAATGCCAGTTTGGCGATGGATGTGACCGGGGGCGCGACGATCACGCTGGCTACCCTCACGGCGAATAATCACCACTTGACGATTTACCTTTCCGGCATCACAGATGAGACCATCGGTACGGAGGGCTATGCCCTTTTCGGCGGCAGCGGATGGAAGGCAGAGTGGAATGATTTGATCTCGCTGGTCACCGAAGCCGGACGTGCCTTGAAGGTGAATGAACAGGGAAAGGTCGTCTGGATGTATGATTTACAAGATCTCACGTGGACGGGAAGCGATGGCGCAAGTCTTACTTGGACGGATGGCGGCAGCGGGTGGGACAACAACGGAACCTTCCACAACGGCGACAGTGTTACACTGACCGGGAGCGGGGGTTCGGCGATGCAGGTAAACGTCACCGGGGGCATTCTGACGGGGAACCTCACCATTTCCGGTGATAACGCCGGTGGGTTTACTTTTGCCGCAGCTGAAGGCGGCGGCACCTTGCATATCGGCGGAAACCTCTCTGTTTCGGTGGATACTGCCTTCAACTTGGAGGTAACCCTAGATGGAACGGTCACATTGAGCAATGATGCCGAGCTGACGGTGCATCAGAATTTTCAGTTTGGTGCCGGTAAAGGCTTGACAGTGGACGGCACGGGAACCTTCAAAATTGACCTCAGTGGAAGCAGTGGTGCTTCATTTGACGCAGCCGGGTACTCCTTCGCCGAGGGCGTTGCTGTGGACGGCATTGCGAGCGCAGGAGGATGGGGATATTTCAAAAACCTGAAGGTGCTGGGTACCCTGAATTTGACCGGGAAGGAAGTTGTGCTGCAGGGCACCAACGTGATCACGAATCTGGACGCGTCCGGTCTGAACGTGGATGGTGCACATATTACCTTCGAGATTAATACCTCCACCACCTTCAAGAACAAGGTGACGATGGAGGCTGCGGGTCTGGATGTACGGGACGGCACGGTGATACTGGAACAGGGCGCGGACGTGAAATACTTGGATATGAGCGGGGGTACGCTGAATGTGACTGCCGGGGGATTGAGTTTTGCCGACACAATGACTGTGAGCGGGGGTACACTGAACGTGTCAGCCGGTGATTTGAGTGTTACCGGCGCAATGACTATGACCGGCGGCTCTCTGAATGTGACTGCCGGTAATTTGAGTGTTGGCGGTGCAATGTCACTGAGTAACGCTACGGTAAACCTAGGCGGGCATTTGAGTGCGGGTAGTAGTACCCTCACCCTCGGAGCGGGAGGCAAGCTGGTGTTGCAAAGCGGCGCAGCCACAGACAACACGCTGGGGTCACTTACCCTGAGCGGCAACGCAACGCTGGGTTTCAGCTTGGTCGGCGACAGTTTCACCGGTTTGAATTTGGGGGCACTCACGCTCGATGGGCATACCCTGACCATCGATCTGGGAACGGAGCTGGCATCGTACTTGGCACAGCACGATGGTACTGCCACACTCACCCTATTCAGCGGTGCGGTGACATCCACCCTTCAGCAAGCTTGGCGGGACGAAGGCTTGGTACTGGCGTCCTACGGTTACACGTATGAAGTGAATGAGCAAGGTCAGTTTGTTTTCAAGGGAGAACTGCCTGCCGTCACATGGAGCGAGGCAAACCATACGGGCAATCTGACGCTGATCTGGGAGAACGGCAATGGGGAGGGCCGCTGGGACAACGGGGGGAACTTCACGGCGTGGAATAAAGTGGAATTGACCGGGAGCACCGATGCCGCGAAAACGATCACCTTGAAGGGGGCTATACAAGCCAATTCTGTAACCATTGGTGGGACAGGCAGTTTTACTTTCGGCAGCGATGCGAGCGGCGGGAGCTTGGAAGCAATAGATATCACGGTCGGTGCGAACGCGGACTTTAATGCCGGGGTGACTGTGGTGAGTTCGCTGACTGTACAGGATGGGGTGACGGTCAATGTGGGAGATACCGGATCACTGCGGATGCAAGAAGGGGCGAGTATCACTGTGGGCAATGGGTCGAACTTGGTGATTGCGGCGGGGAAGCTTTCGCACGGAGGGGATGTGCTACAACTCAAGTACAGCGGTGAAGGTAACGGTAGCGGTGCGGTAGAGGTTAAATTGGGAAATACTGCGAGTATAGCCGGGCTCAATGCAGCCAAGGGAGTGACCCTCAAGTTGACAAACACCAGTGGATACTCATTTTTCAAGGACATTACTGCCGCAGGGGATGTGGTCGCGGCGGGTAATCAGGTGATTTTGGATGGTACTAATAACATGGTCAACCTGAGCGATGGCGGTACGGCACTGGGGGACCGTTTAGTGCTCAACAATGGGCACATATCCACGACATTCAGCGGGAATTTGGATCTCTCCATGTCGGCTTTAGATGTACGCGATGGGAAGCTCGAGGTGCTGAACGGCAAAATTACCACGGGGAAAGGTCTGTTCTCGCATAATGGGAGTGCCGCAGGATACGTTAATGGAAAGGATTTGGAAACCACCGTTGCCGAGAACGCTACGCAGACCTATGGTGGAGCATTAACCCTTTCAGGTAACCTCACGAAAAAAGGCGCGGGGACGCAGGTACTTCAAGGTGGCAACAACAACGATCTTTCGGTCACCGGGACGGTTACTGTGGAAGCGGGTGCGTTGAACTGGGGCAAGGCGAATTTGGCATCCTCCATAGGTACGCTCACGGTCAGCGGAGGCACCTTCAAATTACTCAACGGTACCCTAACGGTGGGTAGTATCACATCAATGAGCGGGGGTGCCTTGCAAGTCGGTGGCGGATCGTTGGTACTCACTAATGCGGGTGGTTCCACCCTTACCAACCTCGCGCTGGGGCAGGGTACTACGGCGGGGAATCTTACGGTGAATGCCGGGAACTTCACCATTTCCGGCGGGTGGACATGGGGGGACGGGAGTAGTCTTACGCTGGGTACTAAGGGACAACAGATTACGCTGAGCGGGTTGAATGGTCTGAACGGTGAGACAGGTGCTGATGGGCACAAACTCACCATCAACATCTCCTCGAGTTTCTTGGCGGGCGTCGACGGCACCACCGGTGTGCAGCTCTTCGCGAGTAATGGTTTTTCGGCGGAACTGGCGGCGTACTTCAACGTCGTCGTCACCGATGGTGGGGATGCCTACAGTAATCTCACATTGACGGCTACCGGAAAACTGACGTGGGGCGGCGGTGGTAATGTCGAGCCGACGCCGCCCGCAGATGGGTTGGTTTGGAATGTCGACGGACCGGATGACACATGGGGAGGGGATGGGCATGAGAACTGGGGAGAGAACAATCAGGCGTGGGTGTCCGGATCGAATGCTGTCTTCAACGATGGCACCGGGGAGACAGTTACCATCAGCGGAGCGGTGGAAGCCGGAAACGTGAGTGTGGTCAAGGGGACATGGACTTTCGCCGGGGATGGTTCGTTGAGCGCGAGTGGGCTCACGCTGCAGGGGGAGGAGACATCGGTGAAGTTCACCGGTGCCGGGGTGAAGAACTTCGGGGGCAGTGCGGATTCGCCCGGTATACACTTGGGGGCGGGTACGGAGCTGGTCATCGCTGTGGGAGGCGAGGGGGTTGGGAACGATCATTGGAAGACAGATGGAGCCAACTACGTGGAAGGGGAAGGAAGCATTGTGCTGGAGGGGGTTAATGTCACAAACGCCGGGGGAGGCAACGGATTGCTTTTCGCGTTCTTTGCCCCCGGGGATAACACGGAAAAGAGCATCGGGGCGTTGATACTCCGCTCATCTGCCACGCTGAAAATGGACGGCGAGATGGCGGGGGACAATATACAAAACACCGGACATAGTCTGGGGTACTTCAAGGAAATTGTTGTCGAGGCAGGCTGCACGCTTAATGTTACGTCCGGTGCTTTGGGTTACAAGAAACACGGGGGAAACAAGTTGCACCTAGCCGGGACCGGCTCCGAGAATGCGGGAGCACTCATTATCAACTATGATGCGAGTGGTGACAAGGCTCCTAACCAGCAGATCAACTGGGACATCGTGGCGGATGCCGATGCGTTGGTCAGCGTAGTAAAGGGGAAGACCTTCAACGGGGCACTCGATGCGCAGGGTAACACGCTGACACTCAAGACAGCTGAGGGGCAAACCACCACTCTGAAGGGTGCTTTCACCGCCGGGAGTAAGGAAGATGGGACGAAGGGCACGTTGGAGTTGAGCGGGGGGACGGTGGTGCTCGGGGAAGGGTTCTCGATGACGGGCAGTGAGGGTACATTGAAGGTGAGCGGCGGCACGGTGAGTAGTGAACAGGCGGCGACGTTGGGCAATGTGGCACTGGAGGGCGGCACACTGACGTTGGCTGCGGGTGGTACGGCGAGCGCACTGAGCGGCACGGGTGGCACGCTGAACGTGGGCGGAGGGACGCTGACGGTGGGGACGGTGGAGGGAGCTACACTGACCGGTCTTGCGCTGGGTGCGGGAGAAACGGCGGGGAATCTCGTGGTGAACGGTGGGAGCTTTGCTGTCTCCGATGGTTGGACATGGAGGAACGGCAGCAGCCTCACGCTGGGAGGTTCACTGCAAAAGATTACGTTGAACGGCACGGGTTGGGCTGATCAACTCGCGGCAAATGGGTCGAAGTTGACTATCACCCTAGGGGGAACGTTTTTGAATGGGGTGGAGGGCAATAGCTTTTCCCTCTTCAGCGGTGGAGGAGTGACAGACTTCACGCAATACTTCGATGTGGATTTGAGTGCGTTGAGTACCGCGTATGAAGGTTTGGCATTCAATGCGGACGGGACGCTGAGTTGGGGAGAGGTAGTTGGACCCGTGGAGCCGGGACCCGGGGGAGACACGGAGCCCGAGGGTGACGTTTTCTGGGGAGGTGGTGAGGGTGAATCGGGTCTCACGTGGGGGAACGAGGGAGGCGGTGATAAATTCGATACATCGGCGGACGGTAGCGGGGATGTGGGGTGGCAGGATGGGAGGAATGTGCACTTTTTGGGGAAAGGTGGTGATAAGCCCCGCAATGTGGAGTTGGCGGGGGATATTAAGACGGGGGCTTTTGACGCGACGGGCACGGAGGGGCAGGCGGAGTTCAGTTTTGGGTCTGAGGGGAAGAAATATCTCACAGTGGGAGGAACCATGACGGTTACTCGCGCCAAGCTGACATTCACGGAGAATATCGACCTTACGGTGAAAGGCAGTGTGACGCTGAAGGACAGCGACAGCACGCTGAGCGTGGAGGGGGTCGCGGAGTTTAAGGGGAAGGTCGGCGGCACGGGTACGCTGGATACGGGGACGGGAGGCAAGATATCGCTGAGCAGTACCGAGGAAGGAGGATTTAAGGGGAAGGTGACCGGTGCGGGGACGCTGGCGACGGCGGAGAGCGGGCAGGTGACGCTGGCGGGAGATGTGAGTAGGTTTGAGGGGACGCTGGATATAGGCACGGGCGGTACGCTCACACTGAGTGGGGCAGCAGTGGGGGATGAGGTGAACGTGAAGACCGGTGGCAGCGGCACGCTGGCGGTGGACGGAGGGGAGACGGATGTGACATTCACCGGCATAGTGGGAGGGACGGGACTCACCCTGAGGAACGCCGGGAGCGGGGAGTTGATTGTGACATCGCAGGCGGAGGACAACGGCGGCGGCACGAAGCTGGACGGTGGAAAAGGCGGCATTACCCTAGGGGGTACCAGCAAGGCAACCGTGTGGAGCGGCACGGCGGTGACAGGCGGCGACATCACGCTGTCCAATGTGACACTGGCGAAGGGTGGACTCACGAACAAGGCATCGGAAGCCAAGGTGTACGTGGACACCGCGCTTGTGGTGGGGATCAATACCGTGGCGCGGGGGGCGACCTCGCAGGGCGGCGTTGTGGATGTGGCGGGGATGGCGGCAGAGAACTTGGACGGCATCACGGTGAACGCGTACGGGCAGCTCAAGAATGTCACCGGGACATACAAGGCAGGCGCGGACAAGCAACTCACGCTGCACTTTACGGAAGAAAATGTGAGCGGGGATGCGGGTGATGCCGACAGTCAAGTACTCATCGTGGGAGCGGAAGGCGGGAAGTTCACGTTGGATGCGAGCAGCAAGTCCGATGTGACTCTCGAAATGACGGATGCTGTGGCGAGCATTTTGGACACGCTCAGCGGGCAGGGCGGCGGGGAGGCGTACGTGCACGTGCTGCAGGGGGGTACCCTGAGCATGGGAGAACTCACCCTGAGCGACTTTGGGGGATTAGATATCTTCGAGAGCGTGGTGAAAGACTTTGCGGCAACGGTCGAGGGGGGGGATATTAAGCTGACGGGGACGGTGGAGGATGTGTATGTGGTCGAAGGGGGAGAGACCGTGGATGCTGTGGTGCCCGGGAGGATGAGAGCGATTGTATTCGGGCAGGGTAAGAGAGCGACATTCACGACAGAGAGCGAGGCAACGTTGCATAATCTGCTGGGAGCAAGCGGCAGTGTCGCGCAGCTGCAGAAGGGAGCCGGTGCGACCGGAGAAGTGACATTTACCCTCGATAACACGTTTGCGGGGGATATAACTCATGCCGATACCTACCCGGAGGTCGAAGGGAGCAGCGTACGCGGACAGGATACGGTGTTCTTGGGAAGTATCGTCGGTGACAAGGGGGTAAACATCGTGAAGAGTGGTCTAGGGACGCTGACGGTGGGAGGGGATTACACGTTGACGGACGGGGACACGCGGCTCGAGGCGGGTGCGCTGAGGTTGCGGGGAGCAGGGAACCGCATGAAGAGCCTGACGTTCGCGTACGGAGCGGCACCGAGTACGGGTGAAGCCGGGAAGGAGGAGCGCGGGTTGCAGCTGGCTGCGGGCAGCCGGACAGAACTCGGCAGCATCGTGGAAGAGGGCGAAAGCACGGAGGACAACAAGGTGGAATTGACGGGCAATGCCGAGCTCACACTGACGGGGAAGAGTGCGCTGGCAAGTACGACGATTACCGGCGATGGGAATGGCACACTGGAACTCGGCACCGGCGCGGGGCTGTCCCTGAACGAGGGAGCGAGCATCAGCGGTACAGCGGTGAAGGTAGGCGACAACGCCGTACTGGACATTGGGACGACGACAGGCAGTAAACTCACGAAGCTGGACGGTTCCGGCACGCTGAAGAGCGCGGCGGGCGGGGAAGTGACGGTGGGTGGCGGTACATTCACCGGGACGCTGGGAAGTTCGGTGGAGGGCGGAGATGCGGGGACATTCGTGGTGGCGGATGGAGCATCGTTCACCCTAGACAACGCGAAGTCTGAGGCATCCGCCCCCGGGCAGGGGATGGATGTGCGGCTGGGGAAGGACTCCGGGCTGACGGTGAAGGTGGGAGAGAAGCAGGGAGATGGGACGGATACGCTGACCTTCGGGGATATTGAGCTCGGGGGCGGGCAGTTGACGGTGGACTTCGGGGGACGCGGCATCAACGAGAAATACGTCACGGGCAATGTCACCGGAGTGGGCGAGGGCGGAGTGCTGGAGTTTGTCAGCAACGGCACCGTGAAGGGCGACACCATCCACACCGGGTTCAAGGTGGCGGAGGGGTTGCAAGGGCAGGAGGAGCTCGAGAAGTTTGTGAAGTTCAGCGGGGTGGATAATCTGCTCAACGACCACACCGTGGGTGTGACCAAGGACGGGGAGGTGGTACTGACCCTACAGGCGGTGGAAGAAAATCGTCTGGCGGGGTTGATACCGGGGGCGCAGAAGAATGGGATGGCGGGTGCGGAGATGATGTGGGGTTCGCTGAAGGGGAGGTCGCAGGGAGAATTGCTCTCCGAGATATTCGCGCGCCCCGATTCGGCGTACGCGCGCTTGGCGTTCTATCTCTCACAATGCTATGATGGGGGCGCGGACGCGACCGGGCTGGACCACACGTTGGCGGCGGCGGCAGGTTCGGCGATATCGACACTCGGGGCGGCACTGGGACAGGATGTCCATCGCCAGTTGAGTACCATCCGCAACCGCACCACCGGGATGGGAGGAGCGGCACACGGCGCGAGCGACAAGCTGCCGCAGTGGCACGCCTGGATACAGGGGGAGGGGAATTACCACAAGCTGGACGCGGACGGGCTCGCGCCGGGCTACACGCTCAACAGCTGGGGCGGTACGGTGGGGGTCGACGCGGATGTGACGCGCCGGATGACGGTCGGATTGGCGGTGACGGCGATGTACGGCGACCTGAAACCGGACTCGGTGGACTCGGCGACGGGTGACCTAGATACGGCGTACCTGAGTGCCTTTGCTCGGGTGGCACATGGTGCGTGGATACACACCTTCGCGGTGAGCGGCGGCTTCGCGGACGTGAAGCTGGACCGCACGGTGAGCTACAGCGGTGGCAGCTATCGGACGAGTGGAAGCACGGACGGCTACGCGCTCGGGGTGTTGTACGAGGTGGGGTACACGCGGCTCATGAACGCGGCGGGTACAGTGGCACTGCAACCGGTGTTCAACGTGGAGTGGAGGCACGCGAGCATCGACGGCTACACGGAGAGTGGGTGTGACGCGGGAGTGAGTACAGACGACATCTCGCAGGACGTGGTGACGTTCGGAGCCGGAGCGCGGGCGCAATTTGCGGTGGGAGCAAACGCGTTCAACCACGCCGCCATCCTAGAGACTCGCGCGCTCGTGAAAGCAGACGTAGGAGACCGCAGCGGGACGGCGAGCAACGCGATGGTAGGAGACACGGCGAGAGCAGAGGTAGAGAGCGCGGAAGTGGGGGCGGTAGGGGTCGAGCTCGGAGCGGGTATCAGCGTACCGATAGGCAGCGACACGGGGAGCGTCTTCGTGGACGGCAGTGTGGAATTCCGCAGTGGATGGACGAGTGCTAACGCCACGGTGGGGTATAGAATGAACTTTTAAAGTACGAAGTACGAGGTACGAAGTACGAAGTACGAAGTGGCGAAGCCGGGGAGAGGCGGGCGTGGTAGGGGAGGAGGGAGAGACGGGGAGCGGGGTGAGTAGGGTTGTGCGTGGTGGAGCGGTGCGGATGTGGAGGGGAGGACGAGGAGAGGCGGGTGGGGTTAGGCGGTGGTGATGTGCGGGGAGGAGGTGTGTGAGGGGGAGGATGTGATGAAGCGGTGAAGGGAGGAGAAGCAATGAGAAGTACGAAGTGGCGGAGCCGGGGGAGGGATGCTTGCGTGGTGCAATCGTTTGACGCAGGTTCCCCGCCTGAGCGTTGCTGTTTTCCCCGCAACAGAATCATCGCTCCACTCCAAACATGTAATTTATTTGGGACAGATGTGATGGGTTACGGGGAAAGGGTTGACATTTCACGCGGACATGGTTTATAAACCGGGGACGTGATGACACTTGAGATATTTCGGCAAAAGATAGCAGCGGGGGAAGCATTGGAGGGGGAGGAGATGATCACCTTCATGCGCGCGCAAAGCGACATGAGTCGTCGGGTGCAGAGCGAACTCAACAACGGCTACCATAGTCCGAGCGAGATAAGGGAACTTTTTGCCCGGCTCACCGAGCAACCGGTTGATGAAACCTTTACTCTTTTCCCGCCTTTTTACACAGACTTCGGGCGGAACACGCACATCGGCAAGCGCGTATTCATCAATTCCTGCTGCCAGTTTCAGGATCAGGGCGGCATATACATCGGAGATGATTGTCTCATCGGACACAGTGTGATACTGGCAACGCTCAACCACCACCTAGAACCCGAGCGGCGGCAGAATTTGGACCACGCGCCCATACACATCGGCAGAGGGGCTTGGCTTGGGGCACGAGTGACAGTACTCGCGGGGGTGACGGTTGGGGAGTACGCCGTCGTTGCCGCAGGGGCGGTTGTCACGAAAGACGTGGCACCGTACACCATCGTAGGCGGCGTACCGGCGAGGTTACTTCGTCGGATAGGACGCAACGAAGCAACGTCTGTCCCGAACAATTAAAAGCTTAGAGTAGTGCGGTAATTTCGTTGTGAGGAAACACAGGGGGATTAAGTATCAAGTACGAGGTACGAAGTACGAAGTGAAGGAGTTAGGCGCAACAGGGTTGCGCAGGGGAGGCGGAAGGAGGCAAAGCCGGAACGGTGCGAGGAGAATCAATCCATGCACCCGTGAGGTTGAAGTCCCCTTAGTACGCAAAGCGTCTGTAACCCGCATGGGGATTAGCATCGCAGCGTTTTTCGAGAATTTTATTGGGACAGGTGTGGTGATACTTCCTTCTCGTTGGCTTCATACTTGCCTAGGGTGGAGAATTATGGTACAATGGAGGGGATGAAGCGGTTGAAAGCGTACATCGTGCTCCTCTTTCTCCTGTTGGTGGCGAGTTGTCAGCAACAGCAGCAGCAACAGCAGGAGGCGGCGTTATATACACCCAAGTATGTGTATCGGAAGGGGTATACGGTGCGGTTAGTGAATGGGAGAGCATTGGCACCGAAAGCAGCCCCGGCGCGGATCAAGCGGGCGATAGCGGCGGCGAACAAGATAGTAGGCAGACCGTACAGGCGCGGGGGAGGGCATGGGAAGCACCATGACGTGGGATATGACTGTTCGGGGTCTGTGGCGTTCGTACTGCGGGAGGCGGGGATGCTCAAGAGGGGGGCGCACCCCGTATCGGGAGATTTTTTGCGGTGGGGGCGACCGGGGTATGGGAAATGGCTGACCGTGTACGCAAAGAGCGGGCATGTATTCATGATGTTGGCAGGGGCAAGGTTTGATACGAGCGGGAGTGGACGAGGGGTGGGACCGAGGTGGTACACGACATCGCGGAAGTGTGCGGGATTTAAGGTAAGGCATATACCGGGGTTCTGAGATTATGAACGGAGAGCGCACGGAGGAGCGGGAATTCGGGGTACAGCGGTTGGACGCGTTGATGAAGTCTTGGCACTTGGACAATCACGATCTCGTGGAAGCGGGGGGAGAGAAAGAGCAGCTCACCCACAAACAAGTGCAACGCGCGCGCAGTGGGCGGCGGCTCACACTCAGGATGATGCAGAAAGTGGCGCGGGCACTGAACGCAGCGATTGCGC
This sequence comes from uncultured Akkermansia sp., assembly GCA_964459715.1. Classification (GTDB taxonomy): domain Bacteria; phylum Verrucomicrobiota; class Verrucomicrobiia; order Verrucomicrobiales; family Akkermansiaceae; genus Akkermansia. Next base: position 26,237 of record CAYWNS010000008.1, on the reverse strand, counting down.
GGCGGGTTGAGCTACCGAAGGGAGAGCAATTTGACGCATACCTGCACCGCGAACTCTTTTCGTACGCCAAGGGATATGACCCCGCATGGCGGGATTCCAATACACGATACTACCCGAAAACATGAAAGAAGACGAAGTGTGGAGTGTGACGCAGCTGTTGGCGCAGCTCAGGGGAGCTGTAGAGCGGGAAGTCGGTGCGGTCCGTGTGGTCGGGGAGGTGGGTTCGTGTAAGGTGTCCGGGAGCGGGCATATTTATTTTACACTCAAAGACGAGAAAGCGCAGCTCGCCTGCGTGTTCTATCGTTTTCAGGCGATGACGAGTCGCGTGCGACTGCGAGAGGGATTGCGCGTAGAGCTCACGGGGCGGACCACGGTGTGGGAAACACGCGGAAGTCTGCAATTTACAGTGGAGAAGGTAAGAGAGGCGGGGGTGGGGACATTGCAGCAGCAGTTTGAAGAGATGAAGCGACGCCTCGAAGCCGAGGGGCTTTTCGCCAAGGAGAGGAAACGCGCTTTGCCGCGCTATCCGGTGAGCATCGGGTTGATCACATCCCCCACCGGAGCGGTCATACAGGATATGCGGCATCGGCTGACGCAGAGGGCACCTTGGGTGCGGGCGTATCTGCTGCCTGTGCAGGTGCAGGGGAAGGGGGCAGAGCTTGGGTTGGCAGCCGCCGTTAGTATGTGGAGCGACCCGGTGCGCTACGGGTTGCCGGAGGTGGACTTCATCATTTTGGCGCGGGGCGGGGGCTCGTTGGAGGATCTGTGGTGTTTCAACGAAGAGGTGCTGGCACGGGCTATTGCGGCGAGCCGGGTACCGGTGGTTTCTGCGGTGGGACACGAGACGGACTTCACCATCGCCGACTTCGCGGCGGATCTGCGTGCGCCGACACCTACGGCAGCCATTGAAATGACAACTCCTGACGCCGTCGCTTTGGGGGAAACACTCGACAACTTTGCTCACACCCTGCGCAAACAACTTATCCGCGCCGCAGAAAAAGCGCAGCTGCGGCTCTTGGCGGTGGAGCGGAGCAAACTGAACCACCCCTTGGAACTCTTGGCACCGTACGCCCAACGCTTGGACATGGCGGAGGATGAGCTCACAGCGTGCTGTCACAAGAAATTGCGGGAGTACGCCCAGCGCGTGGAGGTTTGCGCGGCACGTCTGCAACCCGCGCGACTGCGGACGGAGTTTACGCGCGCGCTGCTGCGCCTACAAACCGAGGAGCGAGCATTGCAGGTCAGTGCGCGCGCAAAGCTGGAAGGGAGTCAAACGACACTGCGGGTGCGCGAGGGGCAGCTCATCGCCGCTTCACCCCAGAATGCCCTGCGGCGGGGCTTTGCGTTGGTGAGGCGCGAAGATGGTACACTGCTACGACGCGCGGCGGATGCTCCCGTCGGGACGCGCCTGCACATCCACCTGAGTGAAGGTATACTACCGGTCACATCTGTCCCGAATGAATTGGATGCTTAGAGCAGAGCGATCATTTTGTCGCAGAGAAACGGGAAGGTGATTAAGTACGAGGTACGAAGAGAAGGAGTTAGGCGCAACAAGGTTGCGTAAGGGGAAACGACGAACGCAAAGTGGGAACGGCGCGTAGTGGGGGGGGGGGGGGATAAATCAAACGACCGCCTAGATCGCTCCTCCGCGTTCAGCAGAGTGATTGCGGCGAAGGGAGATGACTAGGAAAACGAGCCCGAGCAGGATGACAGCGAAGGAGAGGTATTGACCTCGGGTGATGTTACCCCACGTTGGGGCATCCGGCTCGCGGAAGCACTCCGTAATGATTCGCGCGACCGCATACAGTAGGCAAAAGAGTGCGCTGAAGAGACCGGCGGGGGCTTTTTTCCACATGAGACGCAGAGTGATAAGGACGAGGAAGATGAAGAGACCTTCGCCCACGGCTTCAAAGAGTTGAGAAGGGTAACGCGTATGGAGGAATTGACCGAGAGCTTCGCGTGCTGATACGCTCTCGCGGGAGAGACGCGAGATGAGTTCGAAGTTACCGAAACCGTTGACAGGAGTGCCGAGAGCTTGGCTCATCGCCGTATCCGCCGCCCGTTGCACTTTATCCGGGAGCTCGAGGTACTCCATCGGGAACTTCATTCCGAGCGGGTTGTCTTCCGCGCAGACGCGACCGTAGAGTTCCCCGTTGATGAAGTTGGCTATACGACCAAAAAAGAGACCGATGGGGCAGACGATAGACAGACCATCGCATACCGCAGGGACAGACAAGTGATTGCGCAGAGCATAAAATATTGCTACTAAGAGTACTGCAATGATACCCCCGTGGGATGCCATACCACCTTCCCATACTCGTGACACCCAGAAGGGGTCAGCACAAAAACCGCTCCACCCGTTTTCCGGCAGCCAGTAAAAGAAGAACTCACCGAGGCGTCCGCCGAGAATGACGCCCGCGAGGCAAACGAGCGTGATAAAGTCCCCTAGTTTTTGGGGACGCACGCAGTACAACTCCCGCCTCGACAGCTGTAGAAGCACCCAATACCCCAGCACAAAACCTACCACGTATGCCAAACCGTACCACCGCAGGGCTAAAGGCTCGATGGGTAACTTGACGATAACGGGGTCCAGATTATGGATGTAAGTGGCAAGTAGGGTAGGATTCATGGACGGAGCCGGTTATACCACACAAGGCGACTGATGGCAAGAGCAAAGGCGAACTGTCCACGCACTTGTCCCAGATAAATTAAGGGCTTAGTGGTGGGCGATGACTTTGCGGCAGGATAACGGGGAGGGGATTAAGTACGAAGTGAAGGAGTTAGGCGCAACGGAGATGCGCAGGGGAAAACGGGGGAAGCAAGGCGGAAACGATGAGTGGCGACCTAATCCGTGCAGTTGTGGGGTAGATGTTCCGTGGTACGCAAAGCGTATGAAACCCACGCAGATGTTAGCCTTACAGCGTTTAGCGGGAAATTTCTTGGGACAGGTAGGGGAAATTTTATCAGATTTGGAAGATTTTTCTCGCCAAAGCACTTGTTGGGGTGTATAAAGATGAAGCGAACCTTCAATTTTCTTACTTATGAAAGCGAGGACACTCTGCATGGGGCTGATAAGCGCATGGGCGGCATGTGCGATGGATGCTGGTGCGGCTGCGGAATGGGCACCGGTAGCAAATCAGGTAGCGTTCACGTTGGACCACGCGAAAGCAACTCCGACACCGGTTATTGAGGTAGGGAATGTGGAAGACACGGGGGATGCGGAGAGTGTGTTTAAGGATGTGAAGGTGAAAGCGCACTCAGAGAGTGAGGCGGCGACGGTGGACGGCGGAAAGTCGGCGTGGTGCGTTATCAACATACCGGTGCAGGTGTATGCTATGGGGCGAGACAAGAAGACACGGCAGATTGCGCCCGCGCGTTATGTACGCAAGCTGCACGTGGACGTGTATCTGCTTGTACGCAAGCCGGTTTCGGCATTGGCAGAGGGGGTGAACGTCAAGGGGAGCGCGGCGGAAAACTTTTATCTGGTGAAGAAAGGGATGGATTTGGTGGACATCCCGATGAAGAAGGCATCGTTCAAGGAGGGGGGCAAAGAGATGGGGCAGGCGGCGTTTAGCATTGGGGTGTTTATCCCGAGATCGGCGGCATACATGCTGACGGAAAACTTTTTGGAGCCGATCGATCAGCTCAAAAGGTCCGGAGTGGTGGCGGGGTATGCGGTAGTGGCGAGCATGAACGGGGAGAAATGCCGGGATTATGTACCATCGGGCAAAAAGACGAGCATGGGACCCGGAGAGACAGCGTCATCAAAGTTATTCGACAAGACCCTGTTTAACAGATACGGACGGCTTTCATGGTGGGAGGCACGCGATCGCAACAATTTTGATGAGCCGGATGTAGACGTATTGTGCATATCCGAGACACCTTTTGCGATGTACTACGGGCGGTATTATCCGCGGACGACACCGACTTACGGTGCGCCGCTGGCGAATGAAGCAGACGGCTCCGCGACGACGGAGACAGAAGACGGCGCGGGCACGACGGGAACAAGCTCATCGAAGTCGCGAGAGAGCACGACGGGGAAGGAGAGCGGCGAGGAGAAGAGGACGGACTACGATACTTCCCTGTAAGGGCGGAATGGGGAACGCGGTAAAACTACCACAAACATACGAGATATGGCAGAATATAAGACAACGTTGGCACTTGAGATTGGTGCGCAGTGTGTGACGATGGCATTGTTCACGGGGACATCGAAAGGGTACGTGCTATCGCGGTATGCGCGCAAAAATATCGTGTTAGACCCGGTGGAAGAGGGGATGCGGATAGACTATGTGAGCAATGCGGTAGGTGAACTCGTCAAAGAGCTTAAAGTGAAGGGAAGAGATGTAAGGGATGTGGTTTCGGGGCAGAAGGTATTTTTGCGTTTCATCAAATTGCCTGCCTTGGACACGGTGGAAGATTTGACGGAGCAGGTGGGATATGAGGCGCAGCAGCATTTGCCCTTTCCGGCGGATGAGATTGTGTACTCCTACCAGCTGTTGGGGAAGGCGGAGGATGGGGAGCAGGAGGTGTTGCTCGTCGCCATGAAGAAGGACGAGCTCGATGACCTCAATGGGCAGGTGGAAGCAAACACGCTGCGCACGAGGAGTGTGGATTGCTCGATTACGGCACTCTACAACGCGTTTCGGGCGGCGTATCCGGGTGAGACAGAGCCGGTGATGATACTAGATATAGGGGCTAAAACCACGGACATCCTGTTTGTGGAAGAGGGGCACTTTTTCACGCGGTCAGTTACGGCAGCCGGGGCTTTTGTTACCAACAGCATTGCGAGGGAACTCAATTTGAGCTTCCGAGAGGCAGAGCAGATGAAAGTAGAGCAAGGGTTGGTTTCGCTCGGCAACGGGCACACCGAATCGATGACTGAGAACCAAGCGGCGTTGGCTTCCGTCATCCGCAATGCGATGACACGGCTGAGTTCGGAAGTGCAGCGTACGATCAACCACTACCGTGCACAGTACAAGGGTTCTGCACCCACGAAAGCATACATTTGCGGTGGAGGTGCGAGACTTGGGTACACTGCTGAATTCCTGCAAGGTGTGCTAGATCTACCGGTGGAAGTGCTCAATCCGCTGAATGCGGTGAGTTTGGGCAGCAGGTTGGACACGGAGGCACTCGAAGGAGACGCGTTGTGCATGGGACCCGTGGTGGGTGCCGCGTTGAGCGGAGCGAAGGTGGGGGCATTCAGCATAGATTTGGTGCCCACGAGCGTGGGGAAGGAGAGGGCGGAGAAGCAGCTCATACCGAAGGTGGTGGCAGCCGGTGTGATTGCGCTGGTGGGTGCGGGTATTTGCGCATATTCTGCCGATAAGCGCGCGGACCAAGCGCAGGCGGAACTGAGCAAGCACGCCGAGTACATAGAAAACTTGGATGGGTTGCACCGGGTCATGGAGCGCAATCGTGCGAAATATGACGCGGCACTGAAGAACATCAAGGAAATAGGTACGCTCTATGCCGCACGCTATGCCTATCCGGACTTACTCATCCAACTCGCACAAAAGACAAGCTTTCCGAATCTGTGGTTGACGAGTCTGGATGCTCTTGTAGATTACGATGCCGTGAACAACGGGCTTGTTGTGGGACAGGATGGGACGGATAAGCACTTGCTGCTCGACACGCGGGAGACGCGCAGTGGCACCATGGTGCGTACATTTGATGCGACGGAGCGGGGGAAGGCACCGCAGGTGACGGCTCTGCTGGTAAGCGGGTATTTCTACAAAAAGAGCAAAGATGACCAAGGGAAGCAGCTGCAGAGGCTGAATGAGCTGGTGGACAGCAGATTTGATGAAAGTAGCCCCGACTCGCTGTTTAGTTTTGAGCAGGCAAAGGTCAAGGCCAATGGAGCAAACTACTTCATCGTGCAGGATGCCGAGAAGTCTCGCGGTAATAATCTGATTCCCGAATACGCGGATAAGTTCTATATGGTGATGCCCCTCAAGCAGGCACTACCCGTACCGGGCGAGGGGGAGGCAGAGCCGAGGAGACAACAAAGTGAAGCTGAATAAGAGAGCCAATCCAACGAACCTACTTTACGACGCGTTATGAAAATCATGGAAAACAAGCGAGTATCGCTGATAGTTGTCATTGTACTCATCCTCTTTGGAGGTATATGCTATCACGCATACGAACGCTACCAAGCATTTCAGCAGGCGAAGGCGGAGATAGCCAATAACCGCAGCAAGCTGGATGAATATGCGAACGAGGACTTTTCTCCCACGAAAGAGAACAGCAAACAACTTGTCGCCGCATCGGCTGCTATGGAGAAGCTTGAAGTTCAGCTGCATAAGGGGATGGAAAGCTACACAAAAAATTGTGAGACACTCGCCAAGGACAGTCAAGGGAACCCGATGCCGCCGGACCTCTTTCAGAAGGCGGTGAACGATATGACCGCTAAGGTGGCAGCTTACGCCGCCGAGAAGCAGAGTAAGCTTTCGGCGGACGCGGCTACCTTGGGACTCAATGAATACAAAACCGCACCGGCAACCCAGCGCGATGCGCCGTATCTGAACTACCTGTTGCACGCGGCGGACACGCTGGTGAGGCACGTAGTGGATTCTGGTTCACTAAACATTACGCGGTTTTACTGTGCGCCGCTTCAGGCGGAGGCACTCGACAAACTTGAAAAGCAAAAGAAGTCCGGGAGTTATTTCCCCATGGAGTTGGAGATTGGTTTTTCGGCTCGTCGGAGTGCCGCAGATATAGACCCTGCTGTGGAAGATACGCTCAGCGTATTGCCGAAGGTACTCAATAAGCTTGTGAACGACAAAAATTTCTTTTACGTAATCACCGGAGTATCCGTGAAAACACTCGGAAACCTGCCCATGCTCTCCGCTTATCGTGCTGCAAACAACACGGTTGTCGAAGACCCCATGCAGCAGCCGAGCGGGGGCGGGGAGGGAGCTGCGGCACCTTCGGCACCGGAGCCCGTGGCACACCTTCTTACCGGGGCAGCCGATCAGGAGGTGGATGTCAGTATCACGCTTCAGGTACTCTACTTTATGTCAGCTGACAGTTCAAAAGAGAAAAAATAAATTGGGAGGTTCAGTTATTATGCGGGACATTTTAAAGATAGGGTGCGGTACGTTGTCGGTGGGTCTCGTACTTGGGATGGGTGCTGTAGGAAACGACGACGCGTTGATCGGTGCCGCTTGGGGCGGGGCAGGAGATGGGAGCGAGCTGCGAGGGGAATTCATCGATGAAGGGGGTGCAGACGCACCTGTTGCGATGCACAGTGCTGCCGGGGAGCGGAGCGAGCGTAAGGCAATGGTCGATAAGGTGCTCGACACCTGCACCATTGAAAGGGTCGTGTTCGATAGTACCCCGATTTCTGATGTGGTAGCCTATCTGCGCGATGAGTTGGAGGAGCGAGGACTGGGAACGATTAACATCAACTACAATCCGCCCTCAGATGCGGTGGAAGGAAGTATACCTGAGCCGACTGTGACCGTCGTACTTTCCGGGGTTACGCTCCGCGAGTTGTTGGTCACCATCTGCAGGAATGCCGGGTGCGTGTTCAACGTTACCGGCAGTGGTATCGATGTGTACAGGCAGAATGATCCGGCATCTAGAGCTGTGGAGACGCGGACGTGGTGCAACGTGCCGCTTTCCTTTTTCCCCGGTGTTGCAGGGAGGACAACGGTAGATATGACGGAGTACCTCGTGCAGCTTAGTCTCAAGTTCGACGTCAAAGGAGCCACCGCTTATTACGACCCGCGACTTAGTCAGCTTACGGTAACCGGTACGCTGGAGAACTTGGACGTAGTAGATGCGTTCATCTATGCGGCACGGCTTCGCCTCCAGGGAGAAACAGAGTAACTTAACCTTAACAGATCTTTATTATGGCAGATACATCCAAGATAGGACGCAACATGTTGCTGATAGGGAGTATGCTGGGCATAGGAGCCGCAGCCGTCGGTTATTACGTGTACGATTTGCCGGAACCGGATACGCTCGATGTGCCCATGCCGAAAGCACAGACCACACCTGATGGATTAACCGGCGAGGCGGCGCAGGTTGTGCAGAATGTTACTACAGAGCGGCGGATGGTAGATGTGGCACCGGATTTGGACGTAGCATTCGTGCCGCGCGACAAGGCAGAGGGCAAGAAGATACCGCGCTACACACCGTTGTTTTTTGCGCCGACGATATGGGAAGTACCTGATGCGGCGCAGAAGAAAAACATTGCGGTGGATCTGTTGGCGAGTGATTCGCATCCGTTGCACACGGTAACCGCAGAGGACGGCACACCCAAATCTGTGCCAAACGCATGGTTTTACACTTACGGGCTCGAGCAAAATATATGTGACGCAGATGTCATGCAGCAGGATCCGGACGGAGACGGATTTACCAATGGGGAAGAGTTTCTGGCGGGGAAAGACCCATCGGATGCTGCCGATATGCCGTCCTTTGTCGCGGGCGGTACGGTAAAGATTGAGAGTGTGGGGCGACCGACAGTACACCGGCATCTCATGGAGCTCAGCACGGCTTCATCCTTTGCGGACAATACCGCCAATATCATCATATTTGACAAGAGCGGAACGCAGCGACTGCAGCGACATGAAGCACTCAAACCCGGGGCAAAATTTGGGTTAGGGGAAGAAGCGAGAGGACCGATGGGAAAAGAGCGATTTACTCTTGAGAAAGTAGATACAGTCACGGATGACGTGGGAATGGAGGTTCACGTGGCTCACATACGTGACAGCTACACGCGGCTGGGGGATGCAGCGGAGTTTGACCTGAAGGAGGGGAGTCGTGCGAGGCGGGATGTGCGTGATACGCTGATAAAGTTTCGCGTGGTTGCCGGTCCGATGAAGGGTAAACCGGAAGCGGAGGTTTCCGTTCAACTCGGTGAAAGCTTTGAAGTTCCGGGATTCACCGGGGTGCAGTGCAGGTTCACCGATGCCAGTGGTAAGAAGACACAGGTTAAGGTCAAAGTGGACGATGATAAAGAATACATCGTTCCCTCGGTCGACTCCGATACACCAAAAAAATCCAAATAAGACCTCTTTTTCTACAAAATTTTCGAAAAAACGCATTGTAGACTTTACAAACCCTCAAAAATCTGTCATAAATAAAGACACACCACCATGAAAAAAGCATCTCTCATATCCTCTACCCACCAAGCGTTGACCGTAGCGTTTTCGTTAGTGTGTTCGTGCGCATACGCTGCTACGGAGGGCTACATTACCACCTCGACAGCTGCGGGAACCAGCGAAGTTGGACCTACGGCTGTGTATGCTGGGGCGGACGGAGCGCAAGGCGGTATAAATGCTCGTGAATCGGCGCGTAGGACTGCGGAGCGCGATGCAGCCCTGCAGCTTTTGGAAGAAGGGCGTCAAAAATACGCTGAAGGTAAGTACTCTGAAGCACTGGAGAAGTACCAAGAGGCATGGGAGCGTGTTCCCCACGCGCCTGCCACGCGTAATCTACAGGAGTTTATCCGCAAGAGTATTTCGGACGCGTCGATAGCTACGGCGATGGATCATGCCAAGCAGGGGCGGTACGATGACGCGGAGCAGCTCCTGTTGGACGTGCTCCATCGTGAGCCGGACAATGCGCGAGCCCGCAAGGAACTCTCCTATTTGCGCGACCCTGTACGCAACAATCCCGCGCTTACACCTGAGCACGTGAAGAATGTCGATGAGGTAGATCGCCTGTTGCAACTTGCGTGGGGGTACTACGATTTGGCGCGCTACAATGATGCGTACGACACATTCAACTCAGTGCTACGCATAGACCCCTACAATGAGGCGGCGCGTCGCGGACAGGAAGCTGTTTCGAAGCGGCGTTCCAACTTTTTCCGTGCTGCGTACGATTCGTATCGTGCCAAAGCCCTCGCGGAGGTTGATGCCGTATGGCAGGAGCAGTTACCTGTGGAGGATGACATGAATGCTCCCGTAGCACAGGGCGGCAACACTAAAGAGCAGTCAGAGAGGCAGATACAGATCAACAACGCTCTCGATGCTGTGCCCGGCGATTGGCGTGGTAGTTTCGATGAGACTCCGATTTCCGATGTGGTGGCTTATTTACGTGGTGAGTTGGGAAAGAGAGGATTGAGTTCGATTAACATCAACTATAACCCCCCGTCGCAGCAAGCGGTAGCGGCGGCGAAGTCCACAGAGTCGGGATCTGAGGATGAAGAGGGGGGGGAAGATACCGGGGATGAAGGGGGGGATGAGGAGGAGGGAGATACCGAAAAGGCAGCTCCGACTGCCGTAGCGAGCGGACCGGAACCGGAGCCCAAGGTGACAACGCGGCTTTCCGGTGTTACGCTCCGTGAATTACTGACCACCATTTGTAAGAACTCCGGCTGTGTATTCAACATTACCGACAGCGGTATTGATGTGTACAAGCAGAATGATCCGGCATCCAAGATTGTGGAGACGCGGACGTGGCGTAATGTACCCAAGTCATTCTTTGTGCAGGATGAAGGGGAGGATTCGGACAGCGGAGATGAGGAAGAGGATGCGTTTGCATCGAATGCCAAGGGTGGGGGTTCGCGGATAGATGCCAAGAAATTCCTCAAGCAAAAGCAGGGTGTTAAATTCGATGCGAAGGGGGCTGATGCTTTCTACAATCCGCGCCTCGAGCAATTGACGGTCACCAGCACGCTGGAAGACTTGGATACGGTGGACAATTTCGTCTACGAGAGCCGCAACAAAAATACACCCATGGTCAAGGTGACCAGCAAATTTGTTGAGGTGACGCAGATGGACGAGGATGAGCTATCCTTCGACTGGGTGGTCAATCCTTTTTCTGTTTCGAACAATGGGACAACCTACCTCGGAGGGGTCACCGGTGCGAATGCCACTCCTGATCGGACGTATCAGGACTTTGTGACGGAACCCGGATCTGGGTACGGGAATAATCACAGCAACAATGGTTCATGGCCTGTTACCAACAACAGGAACTTGGCGGCGGATGACGACAGGATTACCCAAGGTTTGATGACCGGAGGGCTACGTACCGGGAGTGGTGCCACCACGTCTTCCAGTATGGATAGTTTGCTGAGGGGAGGCTCTCCGGCGGCAACGAGTACCGACAAAGCGCATCCTTCACCGGGGATACTGTCTCTTTCCGGGATATATGACTCCGGGTCCTTCCAGATGATCATGCGCGGTTTGTCGCAGAAGAAGGGCGTAGACTTGGTGAATGCACCTTCGCTCGTGTTGACCCCGTCAGATGAAGTACCCGCCGGACCGGAAGACGCCATGGTCACGTCTCCCATCGAGGCCGATGGAGATGCCCGTATTGAGATCATACGCCGTTTCATTTATCCCAGCAGCTACGATAATCCCGAGATTCCCACGAATACGAACGGGAACAACAACTACAACAACGACAACGGGAGTTCGATGTCTGTGCCCATTGCCGCTCCTGCCAACCCCGAGGAGTGGGCTGTGGAGGAGGTTGGATTGGTGATGGTGGTGAAGATTACCGATGCCCCGCAGGATAACATCGTCAAGTTTAACCGTTTCCTCGTGCGAATCGTTGACTTCGAGGGGTTCGTCAACTACGGCTCGCCCATTGTGTCCGGCGTAGCTACCAACAGCAAGCTGGAGGAGATTGTGTTGACGGAGAACCGCATAGATATGCCGGTGTTCTCCCGTAGGATGATCAACACGACACTTTACCTGTACGACGGGCATACCGTTGCCATCGGAGGTATGATTGAAGACAAGGTACAGAAGGTGGAGGATAAGGTGCCCGTTTTTGGAGACCTTCCCCTGATAGGTCGTTTCTTCCGCAGCAATGCTGAGTCGCACACTCGGAAGAACTTGACGATCTTTGTCACGGCGGACATCATTGATGCCGCAGGGCGACCGGTGCGCAATCGTGCCGCAGAGCAGCCCCCGACGGGTAGCACGTCTGCTCCGGGTCTCTTCCCGGAGGATGGACTTGTCACCCCCTAGTCTCTTGCTTGTCCTTGTTCATTTCATGTATGGCATGCGACGCACTCCCCCCACGGGAGTGCGTCGTTCTTTGCCTCGTACTTCCTATTCCTCGTGCGTTTCCCCGCGATAGAGTCATTGCTCAGCACTCAGCCGTCGATTTTTTTGGGGCAGGAGCACATCTGTCCTAGGTAGATTGAGAGCTTAGAGTAGGGCGATGCCTATGCAGCAGGGAGGCGGGGAGGTGATCAAGTACGAGGTACGAAGTACGAAGTGAAGGAGATAGGCGCGACGGGGTTGCGCAGGGGAGTTGGAAGGAGGCAAAGCCGGAACGACGCGAGGGGGATAAATCAATGCACCCGTGAGGATGACACGTCTGTGGTATGCGAAGCCATGAAGAGGTGCTCGCGTGGCACCACTATACATCACGCATGACACGACTTGCCACAACACTCTCATCACGCACGTTTTCTCTACACGACCCGATCGCTTACCACACCCGCCACTCCTTGGCATTGCCACTTCGTACCTCGTACTTATTATTGGGCGTCTATAACCCGCATAGGGGTTAGCATGGCAGCGATTGACAGGAAATTTCTTGGAACGGGTGTGGTGATTACCATTCCTCACTAAGATTTTTCTTGCGTTGGGGGAGGGGAGGTGCTAGGATATGCACGATGAAGAAAGTGATGGGAGTTGTTTGGCTGTGTATTGCCGTGATGGTGACCCTGTTGGGTGGGCAAGAGCCCGGAGGTCAGGGAGTGCCGCAGCTTGCGCTTCAAGCGACGGCGAGTGTGCAAGCGTACGCTGTGGGGCGGGATTTTACGGTGGAGGTGCGGGGGCAGATCACATCGGGGTGGCATGCCTACTACCGCAATCCCGGTACGGTGGGAGAGGCAATGAAGGCGAGACTGACCGCCCCTGCAGGATTCATGGTGAAGGGGCCTTACTGGCAGGTACCGAAACGCATGGAAAGCAGCGTGGGTACCTTCTATGGTTACGATGCGCCCGTTATACTCTGGCAGATCACACCGCAGGCGGACGCTCCGGAGGAGGCGGATTTTGAAGTGACTACAACGGCACAGTTGTGTTCCGAGCTTGGCTGTCAACCACCCACAGACACACAGGTGCGCTTGCATCTCACGCGCGGAGAACCCACACCGAACCCGGCTTGGAAGAAGGCGGAGAGCGAGGTGGAGGTTCTCGGAGACACAGCATTGCACCAAATCAGTGCGGTGCGTACACCGAACGGCTATGAGCTTACCTTGAAAGACCCCGGTTTTGCGGGGGATCCCATTTTCATATCTGACGATGGTGCTGTACATCCGGTTCCGGTGCAGAAAGTGCGGCACGAGACCGGAATGTTGCGGATACAGCTCCCCGCCAATACGGGAGAGGACAGTATGTACCCGGCACCGAAGGAACGGGTACGCAGCCTGAAAGGGCAGCTCGTGTGGGCGGGCGGACAGCACGCATCCATCGCTCCCCCGTTGCAGGTAAACCGGGGCGTCCCCGCCGGTTTTTGGGAAATCGTCCTCGGACTCTTTCTCGGCGGCATGTTGCTCAACCTCATGCCCTGTGTTTTCCCGGTGCTTGGGCTGAAAGTGATGAGTTTTGTGCAACTCAGCGGTGGGAGCAAGGGGCGAGTTGTGGCACATTCCCTTACCTTTGTGTTGGGGATACTGGTAAGTTTTGTGCTGCTGGGAATCGCCCTCATCGCGGCTTCCAACCTGCCCCTGCTTGCGCAAGCCCCGTGGCAAGAATGGGCGGGCATACTCATAGGCGATGAAGGGGGAGCGGATCGCAGTTGGGCGGCGTGGATGCAGAACGAGTGGGTAGTTTTTGGGTTGATGGTGCTGTTGCTCGTGCTTGGGTTGGGGATGTACGGCATATTCGAAATCGGCGTGGGGGCAACAACTGTCGGGCAGGGAGCCGAGCGACGCGGCGGAATAGTGGGTGCCTTTTTGCAGGGATTATTTGTCACTGTAGTTGCCACACCGTGCAGCGCACCCTTCCTTGGGGCAGCCATGCCCGCAGCCATGGCATTGCCCGGGTTGTGGCTCTTGGCGGCACTTACGGCTATGGGACTTGGCTTGGGCGTGCCTTACATCGTGCTCAGTCTCTTTCCGGGTTTAGTGGGGCTGCTGCCCCGCCCCGGGCAGTGGATGGAATCACTCAAGCAGGGACTCTCATTCCTCATGTTAGCGGCGGCTGCTTGGTTGCTGGATGTGTACCTGAGCACGCGCGGTGATACCGGCTCGTTTTCCGTGTTGCTCGGTCTCGTCATTATCTGCTCGGCATGTTGGGTGTACGGACGCTGGTGCGCACTCTACCGTCGCAGGCTGACGCGGGTGCTCGGGCTGGTTATTGCCGTGGTACTGGCTGCGGGCGGCATTTGGTACAGCATGCCCGAGCTCACACCTGAGGAATCTTCAGAAACTTCTGTCGAGTGGACGGAGTGGTCACCTGCTGCCATGCAGGAGGCACTCGATGAGGGCACACCCGTGTTCGTGGACTTCACAGCCAAATGGTGTCTCACGTGCAAAGCCAACAAGGGGATAGCCTACACGTCGGATGTCTGCCGTCTCTTCAATGCGCGTGGGGTGGTGCTTATGCGAGCGGACAAGACCCTGCCGGATGCCAAAATTGATGCCGAGCTGCGGCGGTTGGGGCGCAGCTCAGTGCCCACCAATGCCCTTTACGTGCCCGGGAAAGAACCCATCGTTACCCGTGAGTTGCTCACTCCAAGCTATTTGCGCGATTTTCTGAATACCAACCTTCCTCCCGACGATCGAGACAATCAACCCGAATAACCCGTTTATTTCGCCCACCTTTCGTTCAGAACCATAACTTCCATCGACTGTGAAAACAAAATATCATAAAAGACACGGATTCGCTTTGGTGGCGACGCTCACCTTGATGATGCTCTTAGGGCTCATTGCGGTGGGGCTACTTGCGGTTTCATCGAGTCAGAATCGCATCGCGGCACAAACCATCCTGCAGGCGGAGGCACGGCAGCAAGCCCTCATTGGGCTGGATGCCGCCATTTCTGACCTTCAGTTTGAAGCCGGACCCGACCAACGCGTGACAGCTTCCTCCGGTATTCTCTCGGAAAATAAATCTAACCCGCAGTACGTGCTGGGGGTGTGGGACAGTTGGCAGGCACCGCTCTACGGTAGACATAAAGGGGGGGATATCCAGAGGACCTACACCGCCGGGCGCGCGTCCATGTTCCGCCGCTGGCTAATCTCATGCAGCGATCCGCGTCAGCAGCAACAGTTCAATTCCGTCAGAGAACTCAGTACACAAAAGCCCGGGTATCGCATTTGCATGATAGGGGAAGGTACGCTGGGTACTAATGCTTCCAAGGATGAGTATGTGTACGCGGAGCTCATCACCATGCCTTCCGCCAACCGCAATGAGACGTGCTACGCTTGGTGGGTCGGGGGAGAAAACCAAAAAGCCAACGTAGCGATCGCGGATCGTCCACGAACCGATGACCCGGTGGAGATCCTGCACCGCACATGGGATACTCCCGCACCGGTGTTCAGGGACAGCAAGAATTTGGATTTCCTGCCGGAGAATATCCAAGACCCGCAGAAGATGTTGGATTTAAAAAGCCTTCCACTGGTCAATCGCGGGGCTACCGATGTCGGTCAACCTTACTTTTTTGACGCCACAACGTACTCGTATTCCTTAATCACTAACGCGCGAGACGGTGGATTGAAGTTGGACCTCAATCTCTTGCTCAATAAGGAGGAGAGAGACTTCGACCGCACCCCAATGGCTCCGCGTAGTAACCAAGATTGCCCACTGGCGGAAGGGGAGGGTTTGCCGACCGGCACGGAACCCTCCTTCCCCATTGGCTCATGGCAGGTTATGCACACTTTCTACAATCTGTGGCCCGATGGCACCGGTATTATGGGAGAGGATTTCTCTTCTCCTCGACTCGCCGGCGGCGTTGAGGGAGCTTACACGCGCATGGGAGGACACTTGGAGAGTAAAACCACGGCGAAAGGAGATGATGTGACGTTCTTTGACGAGAGGGCTCGTCTCAGCGAAAATCAACATTCCGGCTATGCCCGTACTCCGATACTGCTTTCTTTCTACGGGGCGTACGGGCTGCTCGTGGATGATCCCCAAGGAAACCATGCGGGTCATAGTCACGGCTTAGCATACGCACCGTTTTTTCTGTGGTGGAATCCCTATAATGTACCCTTGCGCGTGGGTGCAAAAAAGCTCTGGGCGCACAGTTTGCTTTACCGTACCAATTCCGTTTTGTGGTGGGCTCCCTCAAAAGCAGATGGGTCGGATTATTTTTGGGGGCGTTACTTAATGCTTCAGACACTGCAAGTCCAGCAAATGGATAAGGCTGCTCAGACTGGTCAGAGGAACGTGTTTGCCAACGACTGGGGGAATTATTTTGTCCATTCGGAGGATGACCAGTCCAGCGATATTATCTTTGAACCCGGCGAAATTTTGATGTTTTCCATGGCGGAAGGTTTCAACAATTTAGAGCTGCTCAATTCGGGTTTAGAGGAGAACGGTACGAGCTATTCTCAGCCGCAGGGAATTCCTTTCGTGCAGGGTGACCAAGTGGGAATTTTGCACAATTACTTCTCTTCACAATTTTCGTACGGAGATCGTAGTTCCTACGTAATGAAGTTGGCACTGGAGACCCAGTCCGGCTACAGTAGCTCCGGATTCATTCAGACGCGACTGGATCAAGAGGCTCAATATGTGAGTGGGGGGCAGGTCTACGATACGGTAGGGGACTACTTGGGACCCAAGTCACGTGGGATGATGGCCGTAACACACGGGTTTAACGGAGTGGATGCCTCGCAGGCTGCAGGTCAGAGTGCCGCTGATAGTCGCCTTACCTCGCGTCTCGATCGCTTTATCGGCGCGGAGGGAATTTCCCCGTACACCTTCAATCTCGGGTGGTATGATTATGACACGACGTCGATAGAGGATGTAACCTTTGTGAGCGATATGTCGTGGAATCTGAGCATGTACAAAGAGCCTTACTACTATGCGGCGGTGGGAATTGCGCCGAAGTCCTATAACCCGATGCTGAGCAGTGCGCTCCCCGGTTACAGTGGCAAAGATTACCGTACCAAGAACTGGGTGCACTCCAGTCCGGCTATGGGAGGCGGTACACTTTACAAGCCGGATGACCAGCAGCGGCAGTATCATCCCTTCCAGCTTTCTGCCGTAGAGGTGGATGCTAGGCGGGTGATGGATACGGTGAATTCAAAGAACGGCATCTACGGGATACAAAGTATAGGAACGGGTGGAGGGGAAGCGGTGTCGTTTATATCGGTGCTGGAGCTGCCCGTCCATCCACCTTTTTCTCTTGCCGGGTTCTCCGGGATGAGACTTAAGCCGGGGTGGTACAATTGTTCCGGCGATGGGCGACTCAACACACTGGCGAACATGCGGCGTATGCAATACCAAGCCGGGGTGCCGGGTGTTGGGATCGGCAATTCTTTTGCGGACCCCTGTCTGCCGTCGGACGGCGTTTACGTGTTCCATCAGACGGAGATTTCGTCTGATGAGTTCGAACGCAATGGCAATGTTTTTTCGGACTTTTACGACCACGGTTTCATCATCAATGACGCGCTGTGGGATCGCTGGTTCTGCTCCTCTGTCTCTGATATGCCTGGGGGACGAGGGCGCGTGCAGGCTAGGGATACCTTGGAGGCATTTGTGCAGGGAGAGCAGCCGCTCCCTGTGTCACGGTACAAGCTTGCACACACATCAGTACAGCAGTCCCAAATCATCTCGCGCATCATGTCCGGTGACGGATGGAAGGAGATTGCGCGTTACCTGATGGTGGAGGGCGGCTTCAATGTGAACTCAGTGTCGGAGGACGCATGGGCTGCCGTTCTGCAAGGACTCGCAAAGCGTGAACTCGTGAGCAACACGGATAACCGCCTGCACGCGGTGGAGCACCGAGGTGGGGATAATGTGCTTTTCTCACGCTTCATGGTCTCCACGGCAGACCGCACATTTGATAGCAGTGGAAGCGGTTACAATATGCTCCTCGGCGCAGCTTTCCTGCGACCCAGCATGAAAATGGCGACAGCTTGGGGTGATGTGCGCTCACTTTCCTCCGATCAAATCCGAGAGCTGGCGCGCGAAATGGTCAAGAAGGTACGTGAACGCGGGCCCTTCCTGAATATGGCGGACTTCATTAATCGTCGCCTAGACGGCGGTACGGATGCCTCACTGACGGGAGCGTTGCAGGCTGCCATCGACGCCACGGACATCAATAAAGACTTCTCTCGTCCCGATTTTATGGTGCACCCTCTCGGGGGGGGGCTCTACTCATTTCCCCGCGCCGAGGAAGGTTCGATGTACACGGCTGCCCCGGGATACCTCATTCAGAGTGATGTGCTCATGTCGCTCGGTAATATCCTCACTGTGCGAGATGACACCTTTACGGTGCGTGCCTACGGCTGTGTGCGCAATGCCCGTCGCGCTATCTTGGCTCAAGCATGGTGCGAAGCCATCGTGCAGAGAACTATCGAGTATGTAGACCCGACCAATTCCCCGACAGAAGGTGGCTACGATCCTGCCAACCAAGGGACATCCGGCAGAAATCAATCCAAGCTTTCGGAAGTGAATCGCCTCATGGGGCGTAAAATGCGTGTCGTCTCGTTCAAATGGCTCGATAGCTGGGATATCTAGAAGTACGAGGTACGAAGTACGAAGTACGAAGCGGCAAAGCCGGGGAGGGATGGCTGCGTGGTGCCGTGGTTCGGCGCGGGGTGTGTGTGCGTGTTGTAGGCACGAAGCCAACGGGGAGAGTGAGGGGAAAAGAGGTACGAAGTGGCAAAGCCGGGGAGGGATGGCTGCGTGGTGCCGTGGTTCGGCGCGGGGTGTGTGTGCGTGTTGTAGGCACGAAGCCAACGGGGAGAGTGAGGGGAAAAGAGGTACGAAGTGGCAAAGCCGGGGAGGGATGGCTGCGTGGTGTCGTAGCGCGGTGCGGGGTGTTCGTGTGTGTGGTCACGTCTGTCCCGATGAATAGAACGCTTGGTGGTGGGCGGTGGTTTTGTCGCAGGAAAGCACGAAGGGAATGTGAAGTAGCGAGGTCGGGGAGCGATGTTGCACGGTGCAATTATTTGACGCCACACCTGTCCCATTAAAATTTTCGAGAAATGCCGCAAT
The DNA here is from genome assembly GCA_964459715.1 of uncultured Akkermansia sp. Taxonomy (GTDB): domain Bacteria; phylum Verrucomicrobiota; class Verrucomicrobiia; order Verrucomicrobiales; family Akkermansiaceae; genus Akkermansia. The sequence continues at coordinate 7,158 of CAYWNS010000008.1, read as the reverse complement.
GCTAATCCCCATGCGGGTTGCAGACGCTCTGCGTACCAAGGGGGCTTCAACCTCGCAGGTGCATGGATCTAGTCCCCACACGTCGTTTAGGCTTTGCCTCTTTCCGACTCCCCCGCGCAACTCCGTTGCGCCTAACTCCTTCACTTCGTACTTCGTACTTCGTACCTCGTACTTGATCACCCCTGTGTCTACCTGCCACAAGGTCATTGCCCACCACTAAACCTCTCATTTTATCGGGACAAATTTAGAAAAAAGGAAAAAATGGGGTTGACAAATTTGGGGCGGAGTGGTAAATTGCCCCTGTTCCTGCGGAAATAGTAGGAATTAACTACAGAAAGAAACGACCATGAGTAAGAACTACAGATTCGAGACACTACAGGTGCATGTTGGGCAAGAGCAGGCGGACTCGGCGACGGATTCGCGGGCGGTGCCGATTTACGCGACGACGTCGTACGTCTTCAAAGACAGCGCGGAGGCAGCGGGACGGTTTGGATTAACGCGCCCCGGGAACATCTATACGCGGCTCATGAACCCGACGAGCGATATACTGGAGAAGCGGATGGCGGCATTGGAAGGGGGGATAGGGGCACTCGCGGTGGCAACGGGGACGTCGGCGATCGACTACGCAGTGCGCAATATCACGGGGGTGGGGGAGCACATTGTGTCATCGCTGACGCTGTACGGGGGTACCTACAACCTCTTCGCGCATCTCTTCAAAGAAGTGGGGATAGAAGTTAGTTTTGTGGATGCGTCGGACCCGGCAAATTACGAAGCCGCCATACGTCCTAACACCAAATTGCTTTACGTGGAGACGCTGGGGAACCCGAATAGCGATGTAGCGGATATCGAAGCGATAGCGGAAATCGCGCACCGGCACGGGATACCGTTGGTGACGGACAGCACGTTCAGCACGCCGTATCTGCTGCGCCCCATCGAACACGGGGCAGACATCGTGGTGCACAGTGCCACGAAGTTTATCGGCGGGCACGGCACCGTGATGGGAGGCATCATCGTGGACAGCGGGAAGTTTGACTGGAAGCAGAACGACAAATTCCCGGGGTTGACGAAGCCGAATCCGAGTTACCACGGGCTCGTCTTCGCGGACGCGGTGGGTGCGGCCGCCTACATCGTGAAGATACGTACCACACTGCTGCGAGACCAAGGCGCGGCGATCAGCCCGTTCAATTCCTTCCTGTTGCTGCAGGGGCTGGAGACCCTCTCTCTGCGCGTAGAAAGGCATGTGCAGAATACGCTCAAGGTTGTGGAATACCTGAGCAAGCACCCGCAGGTTGAGAGAGTAAACCACCCGAGTCTGCCGGAGCATCGGGACCACAAACTCTACGAGAAATACTACCCGAATGGTGGGGCGAGTATTTTCACGATCGAAGTGAAAGGAGGGCGAGAGAAGGCGCAAAAGTTCTGCGAGAGTTTGGAGCTGTTTTCGCTGTTGGCGAATGTGGCAGACGCGAAGAGTTTGGTGATACACCCGGCATCCACCACGCACTCCCAGCTCAGCGAAGAGGAGCTGGCGGAAGGAGGCATCACGCCGTCCACGGTGCGACTTTCGATCGGCATCGAGAACGTGCAGGACCTCTTGGATGACCTCGAGAACGCTTTTAACACCATACGCTAAAGTTATGAAAATATACCAATCAGCTGCAGAGTTAGTGGGGCACACGCCCCTGTTGGAACCGGTGAACTACAATCGCGCGCACGGTTTGAAAGCTCGACTTCTGGTGAAGTTGGAGTATTTCAACCCCGCCGGGAGCGTGAAAGACCGCATTGCGCGAGCCATCATCGAGGACGCCGAGGAGCAAGGGCGACTGAAACCGGGCGGTACCATCATCGAACCGACCAGCGGTAACACCGGCATAGGGATAGCCGCTATAGCCGCCGCCAAGGGATACCGCGCCATCCTCACCATGCCCGAGACAATGAGCGTGGAGAGGCGCAACATCCTGAAAGCCTACGGAGCGCAGATCGTGCTCACCGACGGAGCGAAGGGGATGAAGGGGGCTATCGCCAAGGCGAAGGAGCTGAACGAGCAAACTCCCGGGTCCATCATCGCCGGGCAGTTCGATAACTACGTGAACCCCGCAACCCACTATGCCACGACCGGACCGGAAATTTGGGAAGATACGGAGGGGCAGGTGGATGTGATTGTATCGGGCGTGGGAACAGGCGGCACGATCAGCGGGGTCGGTAAGTTCCTCAAAGAGAAAAAGGCGAGTGTGTACGTAGTGGCGGTGGAACCGACTACCTCCGCTGTGCTTTCGACAGGAGTAGCCGGAAGTCACAAGATTCAGGGGATCGGGGCGGGGTTCATCCCGGCAACGCTCGATACGGCGGTGTACGATGAAGTCATTACAGTCGACAACGAGGTGCCATTTGAGGTAGCCAAGGAGCTGGGACGCACGGATGGTGTGCTCGTCGGGATATCATCAGGAGCCGCCCTGTGGGCAGCTACGGAAGTGGCGAAACGCGAGGAGAACGCGGGCAAGACGATCGTGGTCATCCTGCCGGATTCGGCGGACCGCTATTACTCCACCCCGCTGTTTACCTAGGTCTACCGCGCTTCACATTCGCATGAAGACACGCCGGGAGTTGCCGTTGCATCTGTATTTGGTGACAGATGAGGCGGACAAGTGCGCGGTCGGGCTACTGCAGACCGTGCGCGAGGCGGTGGCGGGCGGGGTGAGCATCGTCCAATACCGCAGCACGTGTCCGGACCACGCCGTGCTCGTGCGGGAAGCGAGCGAGCTGCATCGCTTCCTGCGCGGCGTTGGCGTGCCCCTCATCATCAATAATCGTGTGGAATTAGCACTCGAGATAGGAGCAGAGGGGGCGCACGTGGGGCAGAATGATATGCCGGTGGCGGAAGCACGGCGGTTGCTCGGACCGGAGAAAATACTCGGGCTTTCCGTATCAACTGAGGAGCAGATGAGAGCCGTGGATGCCGAGGTGGTGGATTACGTGGGGTGCGGTCCCGTCTTTCCCACCATTTCCAAAAAAAATGCCCCGAAGGACTTGGGGATAGAGGGCTGGGTGCGGCTGGCACGGCTTTCACCGGTGCCCGTGGTGGCAATCGGCGGCATCAATGTCGAACGGGCGCGTGCTCTCCGTGCCACCGGGTATTGCGCGGGAATCGCCGTCGTCTCGGCTATCTGCTCCTCCGCGTATCCGAGGAGCGCGGCGAGACAACTCGGAAGTACGAGGCAATAAGAAGTACGAGGTACGAAGTACGAAGTACGAAGTGGCAAAGCCGGGGAGTGGCGGGTGGGGTGGAGCGGTGTGGATGTGGCGGGGAGTGGCGTGTGTGATGGCGAGTGGGGTGGAGCGGTACGGATGTGGTGGGGAGTGGCGTGTGTGGTGGGATGGGTGGAGCGGTGTGGATGTGGCGGGGAGTGGCGTGTGTGATGGCGAGTGGGGTGGAGCGGTACGGATGTGGTGGGGAGTGGCGTGTGTGGTGGGATGGGTGGAGCGGTGTGGATGTGGCGGGGAGTGGCGTGTGTGATGGAGGGTGAGGTGGAGCGGTGTGGGTGTGGTGGTGAGGAGGGGAGGTATGAAGTAGAAAGTTTTTTTGTGTTGGAAAGATGAAGTCGCAGGATGTACACGAAGGGATGGGGAAGGTGCTCGTGGCACTGCGGACGCGGCGACCGCTCGTGCTCTGTCTGACGAATGAGGTGGTACGCAACTTTACGGCGAATCTCCTGCTGGCGGCGCATGCCGTACCGGCGATGTTGGCGGATGCCGGGGAAGCGGAAGAAATGATGAAGAGTTGTGCGCAGGGATTGCTGGTGAATGTGGGCACGTACACGGAGCAGCAAGCCCGCACCCAACGCGCGGCGGTTCGGTGTGCCGGGGAGTTGGGCGTACCGTGGGTGCTGGACCCCGTGGCGGTGGGGTTGCTCAGTGCACGTACCCGCTTCTGCCGTGAAATCATGCAGCTCACACCACCCACTCTCATACGCGGCAATGCCTCTGAAATTATGGCATTGGCAGGGGAGAGTACCGCCACGCGGGGACCGGAGAGCACAGATGACTCCGTCGCTGCCCTCCCCGCCGCTCAGCAACTTGCCCGCAGCACAGGCGCAGCCGTCCTCGTTACCGGTGCTGTCGATTACGCGACAGACGGAAGGACAACGGAAGCCATCGGCGGTGGCAGTGAGCTTACGATACGTGTGACCGGGATGGGCTGCGCGATGGGGGCATTGGCGGCAGCTCTTTGCGCGGTGGCGGACTCGCCTCTGCGGGCAGCCATTGTCGTCGCCCGACTTTTCAAAACGGTAGCGGAAACCGCTGCGAAGACCGCAACGGGGACGGGCAGCTATGCTGTGGCGTTTCTGGACGCACTGGACGAAGTGGTGCGGACAACAACAACGCGAAGTACGAGGTACGAAGTACGAAGTACGAAGTATGCAAAGCCGGGGAATGGGGGAGGGGTGGGAGAAAGGTAAATGGTGGGAAGTGGCGTGCATGGTGGGTAATTGTTTTTCTGCGACAAAACCAGCTCGCAGTGCTAGGTATTCATTCGGGGGACAGATGTGGTCGGCATCACATCTGTACTGAGGGAGTCTCGGAAAAACGTTGCGATGCCAGTTTCTATGCGGATTTCACACGCTCTGCGTACTAGGGGGCATCAACTTCATGGTCGCGTCCGTTCCTGCTTTGCTTTCTCCGGTTTCCTCTGCGCAACCTCGTTGCGCCTAACTTCTTCACCTCGTACTTCCACCCCCTCGCTTTTTCCTGCTGCGAGGTGATGGTTTAACGCCATGCATTCAATTTTTCTAGGGCATGAAAAAATTTGTTGGTTGCAATGAATCAAGCTTGAAAATGGGGTATAGGGAGGCTAGAATGGGGCGCGATGAATGGATGGGGAAAGATAGGGAATGGGGGGAAGGCGTTGCTGGTGACGGGAGCCTTTTTTGTGGTGGCATTTGGGTTAAAGTACACGCGGGAGGTGACGCTGCCGCTTGTGATGGCCGTTTTTTTAGCCATAGCGAGCCATCCGATAGTTAGTGGGTTGAGGAAATGGTTGAAGTTGCCGCATTGGTTGGCGGTGACGTGTGCTGTGGTGGTGGACATAGCGTTGATTTGCGGGTTGATCAGTCTCACCAGATACATGTTTACGGAGATACAGGCTACCGTGCCGGACGACATATTTCAGAAGTTGAAAGAAAGTGGGCAGGGGGGCGATTTCGAGGAAACTACGCCCGGCGGCGGTATCCTCAAACTCTTCATCCACGAGGGGAAGATACAGAACGTAAACGAGAATGTAAGTCAACTGGTCGTATGGTGTGTACAGACGTATATCGGACAAGCTATCACGTATATATTCAGCATCACGGGGCGGGTTTTGGCGTTTGTGTCGTACACGACACTTGTGCTGATACTAATGACGTTTTTTCTCGGGGAGGCACCGTTATTTCGGCGGAATTTGGTGGGGTTGGCGAAGAGATATCCCGTGAGTGAACGGGTGCTGACCGTACTGAGCGGTGTACAAAAGTACATAATTATCAAGACATTAGCGAGCGTATGCACGGGATTGTTGGCGTGGGGGCTGTGCTCCGTGGCAGGGGTACCCCTCCCGTTCTTGTGGGGAGTGGTGGCATGTGTACTGAACTTCATTCCGACGATCGGGTCGATCGTAGCCGCCATACCGCCCGTCGCTCTCGCTATGACAACACAGGATTGGCAGACCGGGCTGGTTGTAGCGGGTGGGTATGTAGCGATTAACTTCGCGATCGGCAACGGAATAGAACCCATCTTCCTGGGCAAGCAATTTGGGATGGCGACATCGATGGTACTGCTATCTGTGATAGTCTGGGGGTGGATATGGGGACCGGCGGGGATGTTGTTGGCTATCCCCATCACCTTGTTTGTGAAGTTGGCACTGGAAAACTCGACAGACCTACGGTGGGTAGCCGCCCTTGTTGATGATGCCCCAAACCCGGAGAGACGGGACAAGACAGAACAACCGTAACAACTAATCAACGACACCATGCACCAATTCGCCTACAAAAAGGGGAAACTTTACTGCGAAGATGTAGATTTGGAGGACATTGCCAAGGCGTACGGGACACCGACATACGTGTACAGCCGCAGAACCATCCTTGATGCGATCGAGGATTTTCAACGCGAGTTTGCCGGGCTGGATGTCCACATCGCCTACGCCGTGAAAGCCTGCTCCTGCGGAGCAATACTGCAGCTGATGGCTAGGAAGGGGCTCGGGTTTGATATTGTGTCGGGTGGGGAACTCCGGCGAGTCATACGCGCGGGGGGAGACCCGGCAGGGTGCACCTACGCGGGGGTGGCAAAGACTGAGGAAGAGATACGCTACGCGCTCGAGAAGGGAATCTACTGCTTCATCTGCGAGAGCGAGAACGAGCTCCGCGAGATTGACCGACTTGCCGGGGAAATGGCGGTACAGGCACCGGTGGCGGTGCGCGTCAATCCGAACGTCGATGCCCACACCCACAAATACATCACCACCGGGACGCAGGAGAACAAGTTCGGCATCGACATCGCGAAGATCGAAGGGGTCTATGCGCGCATCGCAGCCGAGATGCCGAATTTGCGGATACGGGGATTGCAGATGCACATTGGGTCGCAGATTACCGAGGTGGGACCGTTTGTGGCGGTCGTGCAGAAAACCGCGCCGCTGGCTGTGCGGTTGAAAGAACGCTACGGCATCGAGTTCTGGAGTATCGGCGGTGGAGTGGGGATCGTGTACGATGGGTGCTTGGCGTCCGGCAAGGCGGAGTGGTGGAAGGAGCATCCGGAGCAGATCACCGTGCATTCCTACGCGCGGGCGTTGCTCCCCCTGCTCAAACCGCTCGGACTGCGCGTCGTGCTGGAACCCGGGAGGAGTATCGTGGGCAACGCCGGGGTGCTACTGACGACTTGCGTGTACGAAAAGGACGGGGAAAGCAAGCATTTTAAGATGATCGATGCCGGGATGAACGATCTCATCCGTCCGGCACTCTACGAAGGGTATCACGAGATATGGTCGGTGCGGGAACACCGCGATGATACCGTGGTGGCGGATGTCGTGGGACCCGTCTGCGAATCCGGAGACTTTCAGGCGCAGAATCGGCGCATTCCGGATGTCAAGCCCGGGGAATACATGGCGGAGATGAGTGCCGGGGCATACGGATT
>CAYWNS010000007.1:0-42082 GCA_964459715.1 uncultured Akkermansia sp. | reverse complement strand
TGCACAACTTGCCGGTGGAACGGTGGAACTCCAGAAGCCTGCCGATGTCCACGTCCGCCACTCCATCCCCGTAAGTGAGCATAAAAGATTCATCCCCGACATATTGCCGTGCACGTGCGATACGCCCACCGGTCATGGTGTTTTCCCCGGTGTAGAGCATGGACACCTTCCACGGCTCCGTGCGCACCTTGTGCATCTCCACCGTGTTATGCTCCATATCCACCGTCAGGTCAGAGTACCTCTCATAATACGTTACAAAGAAATTCTTAATCACGTGCGACAGATACCCCGTCAAGATCACAAACTCATGAAACCCATAATAGGAGTACAACTTCATGATATGCCAGAGAATCGGATGTCCCCCGATCTGCACCATCGGCTTAGGTATCATCTGCGTCTCCTCCCCTAGTCTGGTACCGAGACCACCTGCTAAAATAAGTACCTTCATGATATGTGCGAATGTAGATCAAAATGATGAGGAAAGGTAAAAATATGGAGGGTTACCAAAATTGGATAAACGATCTTTTTTCATAGGGCGGTAATAATTAAAAGTTTATATGAGCAAGCTAAGCCGTAATCACGACATCCACAACTTATTTCTTATCCAATTTGCAGTCATTGCCACATCAAGCTGCGTGTGCACATCCCTCCCGGTGACCCAATCACGAACAAGGGGAATGCATTTGTCTCCCATCCACCACCAACATGCCGGACCGGTTTTACCTCGCTCACACTGCATCATCACCTCATGCCTCACCGTCCACGGTCCTTGGTCGTAGTAAAAAATATCCGGATAGCTTTGGCGATTTGTGTCAACTAGATCAACTTTGAAGAAGCTCTCAAGATACCCATGTTCATTCATCTTCATGGCACGGTAGGGATGATCATCTTGGGCTTTCCATACCGTCATACAGGAGGTTGCTTCCGGATGAGCCAGTAGCATTTCTATTGATTTGTCAATATCTTCTCCTCTGTTATAGGCTGTGTTACCGAGGAGGATCGTCACGAGTCCAATTTCTTCATGGAGGAGTCTACGTGCTTCCTTGACTCCATGAGTGATAGCATCTCCGTGATTGGTGGAAGCTTGTGCCAGCTCGGGCGGTCTTTCGATGACGGTGGCACCGTATTTCCTTGCCTCGGCGGAGATGAGGGGGCATTCTGTCGAAACAAAGACTTTGTCGACGAACTTTGCCTCATTCGCCGCCGTCAACTGCCAGCCAAGAAAGGTTTTCCCCTCAATTTCTATAAGGTTCTTATTCCTTATAGAGGTATTCCCTCCTTTGGCTGTTATCAGGACAATATTCTTCATAAATGCACATCGCGTTGAATGATTACATCTTCCGGGAAACTCGTCTCACAACCGGGAAGTCGGATGCCCACAAAGTGAACCTGATTCTCCTTGGCAGCAAGATAATCAGTCATGGCATCTCCGAAAAGCAAGCAATTTGAGCTATTAAGATGATACTTCCCAATCAAATGTCTGACCCAATTAGACTTTGTCTTGGGAGAGCCGCACACTTCCTCGAAGTACGCACGGAGACCCTTACCCCTCACTATCTCCTCCATTTCCCCGGTCGGAGTCCCCGAAACCACGAATAGCTTACTGCCCTCCCTATATGCCGTCGCGATGGTCTCCAATGCGCCCGAAACAAAAGCCGCTTTGATGACCTTATCTTTCACCAATGTCGAAAATCGATCTGCTAGTTCCTGAACTTTATCTTCATCAATCGCGACCCCGAGAAAATCACGGTAGTATATACGAAATTTATCGAAGCGACTCATCCCGCCATTTTGCAAGTGATGACTCCTTACTTTCTCCTGTACGTCAGGACCGTATCCCTTGAACATCTCGCTGAATGCCTCGGTCTTCACGGATACAGAATCCGTGATAACCCCGTCCCAATCAAAAAATATGGCTTCGTACTTCATGGCTCCTTCAAACGGGCTACTACTTGGCAGGGGGCACTATCATTGTTTTCTACAACCAGCGGGGCAACAACGAGGAGTTCGATTTGCGCGTCTCCCAGAGTGGACAAATCCATATCCTCCACAATCAGGATTTCCGACTCTCTCCCAAGTAGTACCCTGTGCGCATCGCGCCCGCTTTGCTTGTCTTCAAAGGCATTGATGGAGATGCAGTCTATCCCGATGGCTCTTAATTTTGGAAAGTTTTTGCTGAGATAGGATGCCGTCTGTGCCCCAAGTCCTGTATTCCTCAGTGTGTAACTCGCATCCCGGCGATGTCGCCACGCCCCCGTCTCTAGGAGGAGAAATTCGACATCGGACGGTATCTCGCCGAGATCGCTCGGTTCTATGTAGCACCCACTCGGTCTCGGATGGAGTATTGCCACTCTCCGATAAATAAAATCCTCGATGCTATAGTCCGTGATCTTCTTCCCATCCCGCGTCACGTGGTACGGTACATCGAGGTGCGTTCCCACGTGCCCACGCAGACGTATCTCACATTCGTTGTTTTTGTACGGGACAACGTCAACATTACGCTGATTATTGTAACAACTCAGCGCGGGTGACAATACATAGGATAATGAAATATACCTACTCATGGGTTTCTATCTCTTTGATCATATTGACAATACCCTGACCCATATCATGATATGGATTACTCACGAGTTTCACCCCTTCCTCCACATAGTAATTGTAGGGTGTCATCTTATAATGCCCGCGTTTTGTCCGTGAATACTTTACCGGAACTCGCTTCCCGGTGATTTCCTGTACGAGCTGAATAAGGTCGGACATCCTATACTTCTCCATCCCGGTAATCATGAAGACCTTACCCGAATACTTCTTCTCAATCACATCAACAGAGAGACCGGCGGCATCCGTTACATTCACAAATTCTCGATATTCATCGCCCGCACCTTCGTGATTGTAACAATCCTTAGCCTCCAGCAGGCGTTTGCAGAGTCTGTAGATGCCGTTCTTCATGTTAGCCCTCGCCCCGTACAGCGAGCCATAGCGCAGGATCGTATAATCAATACCGTACGAGTCATAATAATCCTGCACAAAGCCTTCGCATGCCCTTTTGCTGGTCCGATAGAATCCTCCCATCCTAGAAAGCACGTACGCAGAGGATGCGAGGATAAATCTTTCAACCTTTTTGACACGGCATTCTTCGAGCAAGTTGACTGTGGAGAGAATATTGTTCACCACCACCTGTTCCGGTGCTTTTTCGCATTCACCGATATCGCCCATACCGGCGTAGTGGTAAATGCAATCAATTCCTTCTGTGATTTTTGCAAGGAATTCTTTATCCCGTATATCACCTATGTGTTCTACCTGCTCCGGTCCGGCATACGGGGACTTCACTCTATCAGCGAGATGGACTCTATATCCCCTTGCGGTCAGCTCGTCCGCTACATGGCTTCCCAAGAAGCCGGAGGACCCTGTCACTAGTACATTTTTATACATATTGCAGATTTTTTAGTATGTTGTTGACGGCATCCATCTCTTGTTTGATCCTAGCCTCTCGCGCATAGGAGCCTATGTGCGGTGTCAGCACTACATTATCCAGTTCCGCCAACTTCCCACTGTACGGCTCGGTCTCGTAACAATCTAATGCCGCTCCCGCAATCCTTCCCTCCGTGAGTGCCGCATACAGGGCACCCTCATCGACGAGCCCTCCCCGCGCCGCATTAATCAGGTAGGATGTCGGCTTCATCCTTTGCAATACCCCCTCATCTATGAGATGGTAGTTCTCTTCGGTAAACGGTATGTGGAGCGTGACAATATCCGCTTCACGTATGACATCATCGAAGGATTTCATCTCAATCTCCGGATGTCGCTGCACAATCGGATCAGAACCAATAACCCTACACCCCATTTTTCTTAGAATTGCAGCCAAATGAGAGCCAATCCTCCCGCAGCCGATAATACCGACTGTTTTACAGGAAAGGAGTGTACCCATCTGTTTGGTAAATTCACCCCGTCGAACGCCCTTATCAGCCCTCGATATCCGCCGCAGCAAATCTAAAATCACACCCAACGTCAGTTCGGCTACGGCTGCTGTCGGGGCATCGGGCGTGTTCGTCACTTTAATTCCGATTTTCTTCGCATACTCGAGATCAATTCCATCCATGCCAACCCCGCATCGGGATATGATCTTAACAAAAGGCTTCATGGCATCCAACGCCAAACAACCCATCCGCTCGGTACCAGCTATGATATAGTTCGGTCTGCACTGCCGCACGAGGTCTATCAGCTCCTCCTCAGTTAATTTGCGACCGAAGGGATTATGTGTGCTTCTCCATCCGTTTTCGTTAATTAATTTCAGCGGTCTAGGGTCATATTTCCCAAAGCTCGATGTTGTGATTAGTACGCCTTTCATCATTTCTGTCCTATATAGTTTCTCAGCAAAACGAAGTCAGTAATCTCTGGATTATCTCGCAGATACTCCTCAGTATATACATCCGCGAATACACCCCGGAGTCCAATTGGGTTAATTGAAATAATTCTCGTACCCGGATAGTATGTCCTTGCAAAATCTCTAAATTCCTTCCATCCGCGAACCCACGATGATGTGACTTGTTTGCTATTAATCGACCAAGATTTGTCGAAATAGGATGTGGTCATATCTGAACCGACGAGAAAAACTCGTCGGGGGTTAGTCCACATAATAAATTGCATGGCTGCGAACGCGACATTTCCACAATCGCCCAGAGGTTCATTGGCGATGTCATACGTAAAATGGACGGGGGGATACTTCCACTGACTTATAACATAATATCGTTCCGCATGATCGTGTATAGCCACGCTCTCCGGTACAATCCAATTAGTAGCTATTACATCTTGCAAGATTCCATAAAACTTCTTTGCCTCCTTATGTTGTCCCATCAACTTCAGTATCTCACGAGCCTGATTATGCGCATAATCCTGAAAGAACAAGTAATCGTAGCGAATTTTACCATATGATGCTGCCTTGTTCAAACCTACGTATATGCAATTGTCAAGAGGGACGAAGTAATTCAATGTCGGCCCCGTTGCAACTAACACAACATCTTTACCGGCATGACAATTTTTGTATTTTGTAAATGTCCTTTTATGAGTATCCGCGATAGCGTTTGCATGTGCCATTATTTGGAGGGAACGTATATCTCTAGCATCAGGTAAGGGTACAAGGATATTGGTACGATAACGCACTCCAAAGAGGTATTGAGTTTCCGTATTTCCCCTTCGTATTTTCGTCTCAAAAGGCAATCCCAGCACTTTTGTGCGTGATTCCTTTTCGCTAATTTCTTTTCTCTTAACAGGTATACCTAAGATGCTACATTTCACCATCGTAGGTTCTACACTTCTCTTGTACAGTTTGATCCCCAGAAATTTTTTGTATTGTAGCGCGGGAGTAACCCGTTCTTGGTAAGCAAAACTGCGCATAACGTAAAGATACGGATGATGTAGCATGGACAGAAATTCCCTTTTTTCCGTACTCCTAAACCAGTCAAAACCCATGCGAGGAATATATTCTTGGTATACTTTTGATAGTCTCCTCGCGTGCCTCAGCCTATTTAATCCATGGCAATTATGCAAATTATGATGTCTGGCTGATATATATATTGCTCTGAGCATCAATTCTAAAATCTTTTTTGATACACCCTTGTGTAACAGCCATTTGAATGTTTCATAAAATGCGTAGAGGCTTTCAATTGCTGTTTTATACCCTTGATTGATCGAAGAATCACTGGTGTCCGCGCGATAATTATAGTAGCTTGCAGCCATAAGGTAAAAGGTTCTCACTTGAGTATACGTGCGCCAGTGAAAATCAATATCTCCCATGGATGCACCCGGACGTTCCGGCCACAAAATTTTAAAGTCTTGAAGAAATTTTCGACGATAGATCGCGCTCCACGTTGAGTAATGACCGTACGCCAAAATAGGTGCCGTTTCGAGCACATTTCTTATTCTCCTGTGGAAGGCGCGATTACCACGCAATCTGCCATATTGATTTATAACTTCTTTTTTATCTCCTTCTACACGAGTGAAGAGAGATTTCACAATGTCCACGTCCTCTTCCATCGCCATAGTATACAATTTTTCATACATTTCCGGCTCAATCCAGTCATCAGATTCTACAAAGCCTATGTACTCACCTTTGGCGATTGCCATGCCAGAGTTGTATGCTGCACCCATTCCTGCATTTTTTTTGTGGATGACTTGTATACGGGAATCCTTTTTGGCATACTCATCACAAATGGTTGGAGAGGCATCTGAGGACCCATCATCCACCAGAATGATCTCGATTTCACGTAACGTTTGCGCGCAAATGCTGTCTAAGCAGTATCGCAAATACCCTTCCCGATTGTAAATCGGGACTACGACAGATACTTTTGGGTTAGTATTCATGTGGAATTTATTAGCGTGTTTTTGGATTGTTATGCATACCTACAGAAGAAATAAGACGCTATGTCTTTTTAACTTTTTATAGCTCACAAATTAACTTGGCAAGATGATCGAACGTAAATAACTCTCTATTATTCCATATGTTATCCCTGTACTCTTGTATCTCAGCATCGGATAAGCTGAGCACCTCTCTTAAATCCTCTTTTCTTTTAATTAGAATTGCCATTTTTTTATCGACTAAAGTTTTGTAATAAGAGTGTTCAACGTGAGAGATCAAAGGGATGATGCCAAACATCATATAGGATAGGTCCTTGCTCGCATTATTGGAAAAAGCATAGTATTGTTCTTTGGCACATGCTGCCCCATTTGCAGCAAATTGCCCTTCTAGTGACCAGTAGTAATCTTTGTGATTCCGAAAACGATCTATTGAATCGTAAAATATATCGTACATGTGACTCAGACCAAACGCACATGCTCCTTCCTTTTGCATAAAGGCTTTACGATCTCGTAAAATATGAGACAAATGTTCTTGTTTGCCGGCTACATCGTACGCACAAGGTTGACTATTTTTTTTATGAACTATTCGTTCAATCAACGCTCTTACACCGTTTGTCTGTGGAGGTAATGGGTAAAAGGTAACAGGCAACTTCAAAAAGTTTCTCTTTGTAAAGTTGAACTGGGAATAGTTCCTACCCATTGAAAGTATCCTTCTTTCGATCTTGCTCATATTGTGAATTACATAGCATTTCAGAGGAGTCTCTAAATAGCCAAGTAAAGACTTCTTTTTTCTAGCCTCCTGTGAGTTATACAATACAAAATCACGCAACAAATCATTATCAAACATCAAAAAATCAACATAACGAATCCTATCATCATAGAGATTAACCATTTCTTGGGAGCCAAATCCAGTATCCCCATTATGGTACCTCAAGCATTTAGCTCCACATTGATGTTCGTAATTATATTTTGAAATTCGGTAAAGCACATCAATTTCTTCTATACCGGCTGTCCTGACCGGCGACAAGGACGGTATATCACCCCCAAAATATCCGCCGCCGATTACCAAAGTTTGATCATTTAAATTCTTACATATATTTTGTATCTCTTGGGGTCTATTATTTACGATCCTGAATCCCAACTCGGCAAATATAGAATAATTCGTTTTAAACCACGGGAACTCAGTTTTCATCCTAACAACCGTGACATCCATTCGGTGTTCCTTAAACCATAATAGACTATCTGTAAACCAACAACCGGCTCCTATCCATATTATTTTTTTTGTCATAGCCTTTTCTCTTCAATTTGTGTGCATAATTCTAAGGACTCGCCTACCGCTTGCTCCATGTTGATGTAACGATAGGTGCTGAGACGACCGGGGAAGTAAACGTTTGAGTGGGATTTGGCAAGTTCTGTATAACGCACGTAGAGTGCCGTGTTATCAGCAGCTGGGATGGGGTAATAGGGTTCATTCTTGCTTGGTTCGTATGGACAGGGGTATTCACACGAGATAGTGGTGTGGGGTGTCTCCTCGTCTAGGTAGTACTTGTACTCTACACTGCGGGTGTAGTCGTAGTTGCAGGGGTAGTTGATCTGCGGTCCCGACTGCGCGTATTCGCAATGTAAATTACGAAAGACGAAGTTGAGACTGCGGTAGGGGAGACGTCCGTATTTGAAATCGAAAAACTCATCGATCGGTCCGGTGTAAAAGAGGCGGTCGTAGGTAATTCCTTCCCGAACTTCCTTGAAGTCCGTGTTGAGACGGACTTCGATGAGTGGGTGGTCGATGATACGATGAGCCATGGCGGTGTAACCTTCGGCAGGGATCGCTTGGTAGGTGTCACGGAAGTGGCGATTATCCCGTCCCACTCGCACCGGCACACGTCCGCTTACTGAGGGGTCCAGCTGTTCTGCCGTCAGTCCCCATTGCTTAGCGGTGTAACCCGCGAAAATCTTCTCGTAGATAAAGTCGGCGAGGAGTTTCAGGTCTGCGTCCTGTGTCCTGCGGAGCGTGAGGATGGGGACATCTGCGTTGAAACCGAAAGCATCAATCAATTTCTCCTCTATGCGTGTTGCCATGGTGCGGGGGAAGAGCGTATGCAGCGAGTCCAGATTGAAGGGGACGGGTACCTCCGTGCCATCCACCACAGCTTTCACGCGATACATGAAGGGATGCCAGTCGGTGAAGCGACTCAGATACTCCCACACCTGTTTGTTGTTCGTGTGGAAGACATGCGGACCGTAGCGATGCACCGTCACCCCGGTTTCCGCATCCTTTTCATCGTAGATGTTCCCACCGATGTGAGCACGCTTGTCGATGATGAGCACCGGTTCACTGCGTTGCGAGGCAATGCGTTCGGCGACCACCATGCCGGAAAGCCCGCAGCCTACGACAAGGTTTTTTACGTGTTCCTTAAGTATGGCGGTACTCATATTTGAAAATAGCGGCGTTATTCACATCTTCTTTGTAGGTATAAATTCCTATTATTCCCCACTACGATAATGTTTGTTAGGTCCAGACAAACCTATTGTAACAATTTAGCATGTGTTGCTGATTGCTTACCCTACTATCCCTTGCAGACGGTTTCTGCATCCATTTTCTAATGTCACCTAAAAATTTGCGTATCTCATGTCCACACATTTCCGGATTCCTTTCCGGACCCAGAGGAGACAGATCCTCAATTTTATATCCTACACTTCGCATCTTGCCGGAATAGATGTGAAAATGCGGCACGTGTTCGTGTCTTTTTTCAGCTGTATCTATAGATAATCTGAAATTTCTAAATTTAGGAGCTCCGGGGACATTGACCTCATTTAATAGTTGTGGTACGTCAAAGAAAAGATGCGGTACCTCTTCATCATCTAGGTAATAAATACCACATTTTGGACAATACAGAGCATTGCTCTTTGACTCGCGAGGATCTTTGGTCTCTTTCAACGGTTGATTACAGTATTCGCAATACATATTTTAGAATCTTTTATTTTGTTCCCAATTATTTGCTGTTTGGATGATATCAGTAATATCGGTATGCCTCGGTTGCCAGCCAAGAATGTCCTTCGCTTTTGTGTTGTCCGCGAAGAGTCGAGCGGGGTCACCGGGACGTCGTTCGGCAAGCAGTGTGGGACAGGACTTACCGCACACTTCCTCCGCCGCGCGGATAAGTTCCAGCACGCTCGTGCCGCGCCCTGTGCCGAGATTGATGCAGCCGGAGTATTCTCCGAGCTTTTCCAGCGCAAGGCGGTGTGCCTCGGCTAAATCTTCCACGTGGGTGTAATCTCGGATGCACGAGCCGTCCGGCGTGTCGTAGTCCGTACCGAACACTTTGATGTGTGGACGCTTACCGGCGATAGCCTGCAGCACAAGCGGGATGAGGTGAGTCTCCGGGTCGTGAGATTCGCCTATACTTCCGTCTGCTGCGGCACCGGCGGCGTTGAAGTAACGCAGGGAGATGTGCCGCAACCCGTAAGCTCGCTCGTAGTCCGCGAGTATTTGCTCAATCATGAGCTTGCTGCGCCCGTAGGAATTAATAGGAGCCTGCGGGTGCTTCTCGACGATGGGAGTATACTGCGGCTCGCCGTAAGTGGCACAGGTGGAGGAAAAGACGATTTTCTTTACCCCGCGCCTCAGCATGGCATCCAGCAGGTTGAGTGTGCCGACCACGTTGTTGCGGTAATACTTTGCCGGGTCGATGACACTCTCGCCCACGTAGGCAAAGGCGGCGAAATGCACCACGGCACCGATGCTGTATTTTTCAAAGACCTGTGCGAGACTCGCCGGGTTCAGCAGGTCGGCGTGTTCAAATACAGCTCGAGAATCCACCGCTTCACGGTGTCCGTAGATGAGATTATCCGCCACTACCACACGGTAGCCACGAGCCAGCAGATGCCGTACCGTGTGCGAGCCGATGTAGCCCGCGCCGCCCATCACGAGTACATAGGGGGAATCATTCATGATTTCTGGGATAGAGAAAGACGTGGTTGCGCAACAATCATGGTTTCGAGAAGGATGCCCCAATCAACGGGGTTGAACACGGTGAATTCATACTCGGGCACCCACTGCTCGAGCATCGGCTTCAGTTCAAAGAAATCGGAGGGTTTATGGTAGATACTCAACAGGAGCACCGGTTTCTGTGTCCGTATCGTATGTTCGGCACCCTGCAGGAATTCGAGCTCTGCTCCCTCCAGATCGACCTTGATAAGCCCGACCTTGAGTCTTCTCCTTCTCACAAAATGGTCAAGCGTAACTGTCGGTACCTTCACGGTCCCGTTCACGTATTGTATGCCGCCCACCTCAGTGAAGCTCGAACATGACCCCTGCACATGCATCTCCAGTTCCGTTTCTGAATTCCACAGTGCCTTTTGAACCGGAACGACTTTGGACAGATGATTGATTTCCAGCGTCTTCTTCAGGAGATCAAAATTTTGCGGGTTGGCTTCAAAGGAAAAAATTCTCTTGTCGGTATAGTCTGACAGAACCAATGCGGAGTCTCCAATAAAGCCACCGGCATCGATCATATCTTTCTCCTTTATACTTTCCTTGTCACGAACGAGCTCGATCCCGTGCTTGTAGAGGAAGACACACTTCTCAAAATGGTTGATCGGGAGCAGGTATTTATCGTAAGCGTACAGGTTGTCGCTGATTCGCAGGATGCGATTCGAAAAATCAGTGCGATGCTTGGTTCTTTCGTCCTGCTCACCGATAGAATAGAAGTTATAGCGCGTTTGATCGGGCTTCGCCTTAACCATATTCACACGGCACAGAATCTTATTGATTTCCTGGATTGAGGGAGGAGCCATGCCACGGATGAGTGCTAGGTATTTCTCTTCAAAGTCCGGACGATCCATGTAGGCGAACATAGGAATTAAAAATCCCTTCTCAAAGGGGTTCTGATAATATCTGATGGAGCTATACTCCAACTCCAGCAAGGAGCCGACTCTCCCTACATCGGTCCTTACGAGCTTGTTTATTTCGTCCAGTTTTTGTATTGTTTCTTGGTGATTTTGCCCTTGGAGCTCGCTAACCCCCGTTTGCACGGTATCAAGCTCTTCCAGCTTCTCCACGTGCGATTTGAGAAGATTATTCGCTGCGTCTAGTTTCTGTGCGATTTTTTGGTGATTTTGCTCTTGGAGCTTGCTGACTTCCGTTTGCATGGCACTAAGCTCTCCCAACTTCTCCGCGTGCGATTTGAGAAGATTATTCGCTGCGTCTAGTTTCTGTGCAGTTTCTTGGTGATTTTGCCCTCGCAACTCATTGACTTCCTCATGCATAGTACGAAGTCCCATTAGCATTGCCGTGTGGGACTTCAAAAGATTATTCGCATCACCCAATTTCTGTGTCATCTCTTGATGACCTTCCCTTGAAATCTCGTTGAGGCTCACCCATTGAAAGTTAAGTTCATCCTGCCTCCTCGTTAGTAGAGCATTTATGGTCTCATGACTTCGCTTTGAAAATCCGGATAGGGTTTTGATGGAAACTGCTAGATTCGTGTACTGAACAGATAATTTCTTTATTTCTGCTAGAATCTGTACCCGAGCATTCCTATATCTGAGCTTGATACCGAACAGGGTCACAACACGATAGATACCCTCATTCCGGCAACCTATAATCTTTTCATAAAATCTAGCCATTTTTGACCCTATCTTATACTACTTGAAGTTATACCAGCATAACACGTCTCAGGTCGTGTGGAGGAACCGGCAGTCAATGATCTTCGCCGGGGCAGTCATGAGGCTCTGCCCCTTTCGCATGTCTGCTTTCGCAAACTCCGACCACTCGGTCAGGATGACTAGGACATGCGCGCCGCGAACGGCACTCCTTTTATCCGGTGCGTAGGTGACGCTGTCCCCGAGGGTGGCGCGTGCCGTACCCATGGCTTTCGGATCGTAAACCACCACCGTGGCATCACTGCGTTCCGTGAGGTGCTGTACGATATCAATGGCGGGGCTCTCGCGGCAGTCGTCTGTGCCGTTTTTGAAAGCGAGACCCCATACGGCGATGCGCGGGTGGGGGATGTCCTTTACGGCTTCCAGTACCTTCTGCGCGATATGCTCGCGGCGACTTTCATTGCCCGTGATAGTAGTTCGAACCAGTGAGAGGTCCACCCCATGTTTTTGCGCCATTCGGAGCAGAGCTTTTGTATCTTTCGGGAAGCAGCTACCTCCGTAGCCCGGACCGGGACGCAGAAAAGCGGAACCAATACGAGAATCCAATCCCATGCCCTGCGCGACCTCGTGGATGTCCACCCCTACCGCCTCGCAGAAGTCTGCCATCTCGTTGATGTAGTGAATCTTCATGGCAAGGAAGGAATTGGACGCGTACTTGATGACCTCCGAGGAGCGACGTGCCACGCAGAGGAACTTCGGAGCGGGTAGCATGGGGGCGTACAACTCGCGGATGAGTGCACGTGCCGCTCCACTCTCCGTACCGACCACGATGCGAGCCGGGTGGAAAAAATCGTGCACGGCGTAGCCCTCGCGTAGAAACTCCGGCAGAGAAACGACTTCTGCCTGTACGGATGGATTGGTTTTGCGGATCAGTTCCTCCACGCGGTCACCCGTACCCACCGGTACCGTGGATTTGATGGCTACCACAGTGGGTGACTTCAGACACTTTGCCAGCTCCTCTACGGCAGTGAACAGGTACTCCAGATTTGCCTCGCCCGTCTCCGGATTCTCCGGCGTCCCCACCGCCACCATCACGAGTTGCGCACCACTTACGCCCTCCTGCGTGCTCGTGGTGAAGTGCAGGTTTCCACTTTTCAGTCCGTCCGTGAGCAGCTCCTCCAAGCCCTCCTCAAAGAGCGTCACTTGCCCGGCGCGCAGCTTCTCGATTTTCTCGGGAATGCAGTCCACGCACGTCACCTGATGTCCCAGACTTGCCAGCCCGGCACCCGTGGGTAGTCCCACGTACCCTGTTCCTATGATCGCTACTTTCATGCTTCTCGTCTGTAATTTGAGTTTTGAAGTATTCTATGGTGGGTTCAAGCCCCTGCGCCAAAGGCATCTTGGGAGTCCAACCGAGCACCCGCTGTGCTAAGGAAATATCCGGACGCCGCTGCGTGGGGTCATCCGCCGGGAGTGCTCGCCGCACGAGCTTCGAGTCGCCACCCACCTTAGCGAGCACCATCTCCGCCAGCTCGCGGATGGTGAACTCGCCGGGGTTGCCCAGATTCACCGGTCCTGTGAAGTCCGGGTCATCCACCGCCATCGCTCGCACTATACCCTCGATGAGGTCATCCACGTAGCAGAACGAACGCGTCTGCGACCCGTCACCGTAAATCGTAATATCTTCCCCTCTCAGAGCTTGGCAGATGAAGTTGGACACCACCCGACCGTCCCTCGGGTCCATCTTCGGTCCGTAGGTGTTAAAAATACGAACCACCCGGATAGAGACGCCCTCGTGCCGATGGTAATCGAAAAAGAAACTCTCCGCGCAGCGTTTGCCCTCATCGTAACAAGCGCGGATGCCGATGGGATTCACATTGCCGCGATAGGACTCGCGCTGCGGATGCTCCAGCGGTTCGCCGTACACCTCCGAGGTGCTCGCCTGCAGGATACGCGCGCCGTGCGCTTTCGCCAGCTCCAGCATATTCAACGCACCCAGCACGCACGTGCGCGTGGTGTCGATAGAGTGCCGCCCCTGGTATGCCGGAGGGGAAGCCGGGCAGGCGAGGTTGTAAATCTCATCGAGATGCTCGTCCGGGTCAAAGGGGTCGCACACATCGTGCAGCACAAAGCGAAAGCCCGCGTTTTCCTGTAATTCCGCCACATTCACCATGCGCCCGGTGTAGTTGTTGTCGAGGCAGATCACCCGCTTTCCTTCACGCAGCAAACGCGCGCAAAGATTCGAACCGAGGAAGCCGGTACCGCCTGTAACGAGAGAAGTCATGCTGTTACTGGAGATAAAGCTCTGCCGCGCATACGGGGGGCAGAGGCGGGCAAAACCATAGAGAATTGGGGCACTGAGCGCATGTCGGGGGGAGTGTATCTCATTTTGAAAGCGATGCGCTGGGAAAGCCTCTCAAAATTACTTGTAATAAATAGACAACAGGTATCGTACAATCTCCAAAAGTTCAGGAGGTGAAGAAATAACAAAAAGTGGACGCATTTTCGTAACTGTAAAAAAAATCAAAGAGGAAAGTAAACTTTAGGCTGGACATCGCATTCAAAAAGAGATGAGCAGGAGAGGGACATCCGCATATCCTTGTACGTAGGACACTAAGGTGTCGCTACGCAGAGGAACGATACCTCGGGGAAAAAGGCAGTTTGACGGGAATTAGCGCGAGATATAATCACCTTCTGCAGAGGCATGAAGGCATAAATCTGTTAGAAAGTATCGGGCACAACAGAGAGACGCGAAGCACCCCGTACTTCGTACTTTTTATACGCCGCCTTGTGGGTTGTTGCGTTTACGGAGCAGCTCCATACGTTCCCCGATCCGGAGCTCCATCCCATTGGATGTCGGGTGATAATACACGCGACCTTCCGGCAGATAAGCTTGGGGGACGTAGTGGTCTTCGCCGAAATCGTGTGCGTACTTGTAAGTAGTCTCCTCCTTCGTAGCACCCCGGAGGCGTGCCAATTTTTTGCGTGTAGGTGTTGCTAGGTGGTCTGGCACGGCAAGTGTTTTGCCTTCGCGCACATCCTTCATCGCAGCTTCCAATGCCATGTAGGCAGAATTGCTCTTTGGGGCAGTCGCGATGTAAACCGTAGCGTGAGCCAAGGGGATACGCGCCTCGGGCAACCCGACCATCTCCGCAGCTTTTGCCGCTGCCAGTGCCACGCGGAGCGCATTAGAATCCGCCAGCCCGACGTCCTCACTCGCGCAAATGACAATCCGCCGTGCAATGAAACGGATGTCCTCCCCCGCATTGAGCATGAACGCGAGCCAGTACAATGCGGCATCCGGGTCGCTACCGCGCATCGACTTAATGAAAGCGGAGATGGTGTCATAGTGACCGTCCCCTGCTCGGTCGTAGCGCACGGCTTTTTGCTGGATAGATTCCTCCGCGACAGAAAGCGAAATGTGGATGATACCATCCTCTCCCGGCGGAGTGGACAGTGCCGCCACTTCCAGTGCCGTCAGTGCTTTTCTCGCATCGCCATCCGCCTTACGAGCAATATGTTGCAGAGCGTCTTGGTCTATCTGCAAAGGCATCTTGCCCAACCCCCTTTGCGAATCAGCCGCTGCTCGCAGGACGAGTTCCGCCAAATCTTCCTCAGGCACAGGCTCCAGTGGAAATATCTGCGAGCGCGAAAGCATCGCGGAATTGATGGCAAAGTATGGATTCTCCGTTGTGGCACCAATGAACCGTACCGTCCCCCGTTCCAAGTGGGGAAGCAGGACATCCTGCTGTGCTTTGTTAAACCGATGCAGCTCATCCACAAAAAGTATCGTGCGCTGTCCGTGCATGTTCAACCGCGTTCCGGCATCCGCTATTTTTTCGCGTATTTCACTCACATTGGACTCCACCCCGTTGAGCATCACAAAATAGGCACTTGTGTGACGTGCAATGACGTAGGCAAGTGTGGTTTTGCCTACTCCGGGCGGTCCGTAAAAAATGAGCGAGGAAAATCGGTCTGTCTCGATGGCGCGCCGGAGTAGTTTCCCCGGTGCGAGCAGGTGCTTTTGCCCGGCGACCTCCTCCATGGTTTCCGGGCGCATCCTCGCCGCCAAGGGCATGCTCCCCGTCCTCCCAAACACCGTGTCTTCGAGTTTATTGGCTCCGAAGGGCGTAAATAGGTCTGCCATAACACTCGAAATTACTTACTGTCGAAGATGAGGCAGCAAAACGCGCACCTGCGTATAAATCTCTCGCTGCATCTCCTGCAAGGGTTTTAGCTTCACCTCCTGCCGTGCCAACTTCTGTCGCGGTTGCGTGTAAAGCTGCCGATAGGCGGTAACCCGCGATGTGATAAACCCTTCTAACACAGCCTTGATGACACCATACACCCCCGCGCACGCCTCCTCCATGAGCGTGTTCACCTGCGCGCAAACCCGGCGCACCGTAACGGCATGCGCTATACAACCGCCGCACCATACCAAGCCCGCCAGCGCGACACAGCACAACCCCGGTACATCCTGCCCCAAAAATCCGAGGATTCCGCCGAGCGTAAGGCAGACGCAAATGGCAGTAATGCACATCTGCATCCACCCTGCGTGTGCCGTGAAGATACGGATGAGGCGGGCGCGCATGCCCGTGGCGGCTATGGGTTCATAGAGTTCCCGGCAAAGCCTCTCGCGCAGTGTATTGAGGTCCCTTTCCAAATCTCCGTCCGGAAAATCTCCGATCTCGCATTCCAAGTTTTTTTTCATCCGAGGGCGTACGGACCTCCAATGTGACGCACACTGCGAGATGAATTGTTTGTCCGACTCCTGCTCCATCTGCTCCACAGCATCGTTCAAACTGCGGTAGATAACCCGGTCCATATTCCCACCCAAATTTCCGAGCTGTAAGAGTACTACCGGAGAAAGCAATGACCCCATCCCACGTCGTACATCTTCTCGTAGCTCCGGCATCACTTGCAGCATGGTTTGTTGCACCCCACGACTGTACTCACCCAAGCCCGTGATCTGATGCTGCAGAAAGTTGTCAATCTCCTGTTCTATATTAGACATGAAGACATTATCTTTGCGCGATGCGCTGTCTCTCCTGTCCAGCACTCGGTCTGCCTGCTGCACCATGTCCATGGTGCGCTCTGCCAACAAGCGGACAAGGGACGGCAGCCCGTCAGATTCCTGCAACATTTCCACCACGCAGCCACGCAATGTTTGCACCGCCGCATTCTCCGCACCGGGGAAAATCAGTATGCGCACGCCCATCACCGCGTGCTCGGCGGCAAGCTCCCGTAGGCGTTGTTTGAGGGCGATTGCCTGCTTGGCTTCCAATTGATCCGCCTGCGCTGCGACAAGCATCCAAGAGCTGCGTTCTTCCGGTGACACCCCCGCCAACATCTCCCAAAGTGGCGAGGTCTCCGCAGTCCGAGCATCCAGCACGCCGAGGATGACATCCGCTCCGCTCATGAGAATCTCACACGTTTGTCGCACATCTTCTCGCCGTATATCTGCAGTATCTACCAACTCCAAGCCCTCCAAATTCTGCAAAGGGATAAAGCGCGAGTGTGTCGCATCCCCGTCCCCACATGTGAAACGCCAGCAGGTGTATTGCTGCGCTTCGGTGCGTGTCCGCGCAATCACCGGTGCTCCGGCTAGTGCCGCTAAAACGGTTGATTTGCCACTTCCTCTTTCCCCCATGACCAGAATTCGCCTGTCATGTACGAGCGCATCCAATGTCTCTTGCACCGGCTCGCAATACTCTGCCAATACTTCGTTATCATCTATTTGTGCGCACAACCCCAACCCCTTCTCCGCCCACAGGCGGACAAGTCCCTCTTCGGTTCGGTGCGGTCGTCTTAACTCCACGTCCGCCCATTATACGCGAATCTGTCTCACTTGTCGAACCGAATTTGCTCCATTCCCCGTACTTCTCACATCTGTCCCAAATAAATTAAGCACTCAGAGCGGAGCGATAACTTCGTTGCGTGGCAACTCGGAGATGATCAAGTACGAGGTACGAAGTACGAAGTGAAGGAGTTAGGCGCGACGGTGTTGCGCGGACAAGTTAAGAGGAGGTAAAGCCGAAACGATGCGTGGAAACTAAATTCATGCACCCGTAATGTTGAAGCCCCCTCGGTACGCAGAGCGTCCGTAACCCGCATGGGGATTAGCATGGCGGCGTTTCTCGGAAATTTTATTGGGACAGGTGTGCGTACTTCTTGTTGGGTTCACATTCGTCCCAAGAAAAATTCTAAAAGTTGCTGCAATACGATCTTTTTGCGCCTAACTTCTTTTCTCCGCGCTTACGCTGACCCGGCACGTCCGGCACTATCGCCCATGTGGGCGTACAATTCGCGACCGCAGAGAGTTTGCTCCACCAGATCATCCGCCAACCGGACGCGTCTCGGCTCAAAGAGGCAAATAATTGTTGAGCCTCCGAAACAGAAGAAACCCTGCTCCGCGCCTTTGTCCACGGGCAGGTTCGGGGTATACGTTTGGTGAATAGCCCCAACGCCGGTGGCTCCGATGGCAAGGATTGCCACCTCTCCCGCCTCCATCGTGTGCAGCAAAGTGAGCTCGCGTCGATTTGTCCACAGCCAAGCGAGATTGTGGCGCAGGCTGTAAGGGGCAACGCTCGCTAGGGGACCGGGCAGTTGAACAGCCGCTTCCGGGGTCCCCGCCACAGGGAAATGAAAGCGATGGTAATCTACCGGACAAAGCCGTGAGAGGAGCAAAGTGCCATGTTCATAACGCTCAGCCAGCTGTGCGCTCCCCAAAAGGGCGGGCAGGTCAAAGCGTTGCCCTTTGACATAGACTTCTCGGATATCGGCAGCATCCTGCCAGCCACGATGACGGGCATCCGCCGGAAATGCAATTTGCCCCGCCGGGCACAAGGGACGAGCTGCCGGTTTGAGAGCGCGGGTGAAGAAGTCATTGAAGCAGCGATAACCTTCCGTCGGGCACACTGCTTCATCCATGTTGATGTCGTATTCGCGAATGAAGGAAGGAATTTTGCGCGCACTGAAGGGTAGGTTTTCCCAAAAACCCAAAAGACGGGAGAAAAATCCACGCTTCACCAGCACATGCAACGCCAATTGCCCACTGCGAGTGCCATACACCCAGCGCAGAGAACGCTCCCCCATGATTTTCTCCTGTTCAAGGCATTGGGTATAACGGTTGAAATATGTGACAGGCGACGTGTCCCCCATGTCCCCCTATGATACCCACTGCCCCTCATATTGCAAGCCGAATTGTGCTTCCGTTCGTCCGCGTCCACACCTGTCCCAAATAAATTGGAGGCTTAGTGGTGGGCGATGACTTTGCCGCAGGGAAACGGGGAGGGGATCAAGTACGAGGTACGAAGTACGAAGTACGAAGTGAAGGAGTTAGGCGCAACAAGGTTGCGCGGGCATGGCAGGAGAAGGCAAAGCCAAAACAACGTGTGGGAACTAAATCCATGCACCCGTGATGTTGAAGCCTTCTTGTACGCAGAGCATCTGTAACCCGCATGGGGATTAGCATCGCAGTGTTTTTCGAGAATTTTCTTGGGACATGTGTGGTCCGCGTCATACCGCGAAATGAGTATTGCGCAAAGAGAGGGCATTGAGGACAACGCTGAGACTACTCAGTCCCATGGCGGCGGCGGCAATAGCCGGATGCAGTTGCCATCCGAAGAGCGGATAGTAGGCACCTGCCGCCAGCGGTATTGCCAATACGTTGTAGATGAATGCCCAAAAGAGATTTTGTCGAATTTTTTTCAGGATAGCGCGGCAGAGCAGGATTGCATGTGGAATGTCCGTGGGGTCGCTGTGCATGAGGATGATGCCCGCACTCTCTACGGCAATATCTGTGCCGGTACCGATGGCGATACCGACATCCGCACGTGTGAGGGCGGGCGCATCATTGACGCCATCTCCCACCATCGCCACACACTCGCCTTGGGTTTGAAGCTCGCGCACAAACCGTTCCTTGTCGCCGGGCAGAGCGGAGGCATGCACCTCAGCCACACCGACACGCTCGGCAATCGAGCGTGCCGTCGCCGCGTTGTCACCGGTAATCATGAGGGTACGCAGCCCGGCTTGCCGCAGAGCACGCACGGCATCAACGGCGTTCTCGCGCGGAGCATCCGACACAGCCAAACTCCCCAACCAAAGCCCTGCACGGACCACGTGAAGTACAGTCTTTCCCTGAGCAAGGAGCTCTTCCGGATCTTGCACATCTACGCCCATCTCCCGCATAAGTGCCGCATTGCCGATGGCACAGGCTTCACCCTCGAGACATGCCCGTACCCCATGCCCGGGCAGATAACAGAGGTCGCTCACCTGCCCGGCGGGAGGCACCCCGCAGGCAATGACAGCGCGTGCTAAGGGATGATTCGCGCCAATCTCCAGAGCCACAGCGACGCCGAGCAATTCCTCGCGAGAGCAGCTGTGCGGCAGCACGTCGGTGAGCTGCGGTGCCCCCACCGTGAGGGTGCCGGTTTTATCGAGTGCCACACAGGTGGCGCGTCCCGCTGCTTCCAAGGCAACCCCGGAGCGGAAGAGAATGCCGCGCTCAGCCCCCATTCCTGCTCCCACCATGATGGCTACCGGTGTTGCCAACCCCAAGGCACAGGGGCAGGATATGACCAGCACAGCCACCGCTCGCGCTGCGGCTTCGTCCCGTGTCGCGCCACACCCCAGCCACACGGCAGCTGTCACACAAGCTACCGCTACCACCACAGGTACAAATATACGTGCCACGCGGTCTGCCAAACGCGCTACGGGTGCTTTTTTGGCAGCGGCATCGCTTACCAGACGAATCACCCCCGAGAGGGTCGACTGTTCTTGGGGTTGCAATACGCGCACGAGCATGGCACCGTGCAAATTCACGGTGCCGGCAAAGACCCCCGCCCCCTCCTGCTTATCGACCGGCATGCTCTCGCCGGTGAGTGCCGCCTCATTCACTGCTGAGTTTCCTTGTACCACTGCGCCATCTGCCGCAATGCGGTCACCCGGGCGTACCGACAAGATGTCACCCACGCTCAATTCTGCCGTGGGTATCTGTACGGGCTGCCCATTGCGTAGCACGGTGGCAGTTTCCGGCAGAAGCCCCCGAAGTTTGTCCACAGCTTTCCCGGTGCGTCGCGTAGCACGTGCTTCAAGCCATTTACCCACAGAGACAAACGCGAGGATCATCCCGGATGATTCGAGGAACATAGCTCCTCCGGTTTCGTTGTACACATGCCATAGACCGGAGGCAAGCGCGACACCGCTACCCGTGGCAACTAAGGTGTCCATTCCTAGTGCGCCATCGAGAAGGGAGCGCACACCCCGCGTAAAGTATCCGTAGTTGAGCACGGCGATGCTCAGTGCACAACATACTTCTGCCCAACCGGTTGCGTGGTTTAAGTGGTGCAGCACAATGAGAGGCAGCAAGAGCGCGAGCGTCGCCAGCACGACCCATCCCCGCTTTCCCGTCCTTCCCACATCACGCGCGGGGGGAGCTGCCGCCACCTTTTCCTCAGCCCCGTAGCCGTAAGCGATGACAGCGCGAACTATCTCCTGTGGGTCACCACTCTCGCGCTTCACGCGCAGCTCGCCCGTGATGAGATTCACTTCTGCCTCTTTCACCCCGGGTACTTTTTTTGCCGCCTGCTCCACACGCCCCGCACAGGCTGTGCAACTCATGCCCGTCACGTGAAATATTTGCTCTTGCATAGAATGCCCCGGGTGACTTTCGCATGCCATCGCCCTTCCCCGATTCAGAAAATTCCGACCCAAGCACCCCTCAGAGGCACAATCTTCATGCTTCGTACTTCGCGCCGAAACCGATGCTCTCTAACGCGCGCACCACCGCTTGAGGGTCGCTGCCCTCGCATTCCACACGGAGCCGCCCCTTTTCTAGGTCTACATCAGCGCGGTACACGCCCGGAATTTTCAAAGCTGCCTGCTTAACCCGAGCTGCGCACCCACTACAGCTCATACCCGTAACTACGTACGACTGAGTGGTCATGACATATCGGCGTCAAAATAATTTCTCAATTCCTCCATGCTCCTCTCCGCTTCCTCGCGGGGTCCCCTGAATGCCACATCGATACAGTTGCTCATGTGACGCCGTAAAATGCGCGCTTCAACTCTCCTGATGGCTGCCCGGGCTGCCTTGAGCTGGATAAGTATATCCATGCAATCCCGTCCCTGGTCTATCATCTTCCGCACCCCCGCTAATTGCCCGCGTATCCGGTTCAGCCGCGACAACTCCCCCGCATGACTCACCGCTGCTATCGCGTCCCGCGCACCCTCTGAGTCCGCCGCTGTCAGCGCGTCTTCCGGCAGCCCGAGTTCCTCCTGTATCGCTTCGCGTTCCTCCTCTTGTTCGATCTCGTCCATGCACACCTTATACCCCGTATACGGTATAATGTCAATCTAAAAAATGCACATGTCAACTAGTGACCACATCTGTCCCAAATAGATGAGAGGCTTAGTGGTGAGCGATGACTTTGCGGCAGAAAGATGCGGGGGTGATCAAGTACGAGGTACGAAGTACGAAGTACGAAGTGAAGGAGTTAGGCGCAACGGAGTTGCGCGGGCATGGCGAGAGAAGGCAAAGCAGAAACGACGCGAGGGGAATAAATCAGAGCACCCGTGAGGTTGAAGCCCCCCTAGTACGCAGAGTGCTTGTAACCCGCGTGGGGATTGGTATGGCGGCGTTTCTCGAAAATTTTCTTGGGACAGATGTGACTAGTGACCACACTCGTCCCGAATAAATTGGAGGCTTAGAGGGGAGCGATGACCTTGCGGCGGGAAAACACGAGAGGGGATGGAAGTACGAGGTACGAAGTGAAGAAGTTCGGCGCAACGGAGTTGCGCGGGCACGGCGAGGGGAGGTCAGAGCCAAAACGACGTGTGGGAACTGGATCCGTGCACCCGTGATGTCGAAGCCCCCTTGGTACGCAGAGCGTCTGTAACCCGCATGGGGATTAGCATCATAGCGTTTTTCGAGAATTTTATTGAGACGGGTGTGAACTAGCGGTGGCGTAGGAGCGATGAACGGAGCATAGAGAGTTCCGGGACGCGCAGGATGTAGCAAGTGATCAAGTAGAGAAAACCCACCACACAGGCGGCTGTTCCCAAGCCGAAAAAGCGCGCAGAAAAGCTCCATCGCGTGAATCCTTCAAAGAAATTCACGCGAATAATGTGGCAGCAGACGGCAAGCAAAAATCCCGCCGCGACGATGCGGAGCAGTCCCGGGATGATAGTACCCAGGGACATGCTGCCCAACAGGTGTCGAAGATAAAAGAAGAAGAAAAGGAAATTGATGGTGGTGATACAGGATGTCGTAAAAGCCAACCACTGAACACCTAAGCCGAGTTTGTGCACAAAAAGATAGTTGAGACTGATGGAAATGCAGCAGGTGGCGACCGAAAGAAAGGCGGGAGCCCATGGGCGTTCCAGTGCCATAAACACGGGTTGCAACACCTTCATGCCCGCATATCCCAGCAGCCCGACCGAGTAGGCGGTGAGCACAGAACCGCACATAGTAGATGCTTGAGCATCAAAGCGCAATCGTTGGTAAAAGAGACTCACAATTTCTTCCCCCCACAACCCCAGAACGAGGGTGGATGGCACGGCGAAAAATGCCATAAATCGTAGAGCTTCCGCCAAGTGCCGCGCTATCTCCTCCTTTCCGGAAACAACAGAAAGACGCGAAACATCCGGCAACACCACCATCCCAATCGCCACCCCGAAGAGCGCGACCGGTAACTGCCATAGATGGAAAGCACAGGAGAGGGCTGTGACCGCCCCTGCCGGTAGGAAGAGAGCAAAAGAGCTGTTGACAAAGACGTTCAGCTGTGTGATTCCGGAGGCTATCATTCCCGGTAGCATGAGTCGCCAGACAAGGCGCACTCGCTCATCCGAAAAACGTGGAAACCCGCCCCGCCATGTGAGAGCTAAGTCCCAGTGTGGACGGTATCCGAGCCTACGCAATTTCGGTAGCTGTACCGCAATTTGCGCCGCGCCGCCGCATAGTGTGGCCACGGCAAAACCATACAACGCGCCGGGTCCGAACTTCGGGTCGATACACCAACCCACCGCCAGCCCCACACCGATCGTGGTCAGATTGAACGCCGCACTCGCTAGATTCGGCAGCCCGAATATCCCGAAGACATTGAGCACCCCCATGCTCAGCGCAGAGAGCGATGCCAGCAAAATGAACGGCCACATAATGCGGCAGAGCTCCGTCGCCATTTCCATGTAGGAGCACGACTCCACGCGCAGCACACCGGGCGGCGGGTTCCCCCGCAAAGTGAGTTGCAACCGCTGTCCCTTCCGCATCTTTTGTAATGCCGTCGTGCGTATTCGCGCGGCATCGGTGAGTCCCACCGGCAAGGCATCCGCCATAAAATGTGCAATGGGTCGCGAGTCCGCATCTTTTGACGTGCCCACGTACTCTACACTCACAACCGGTGCTGACGGTGCACCGCTTTCTCGCAGTTGAATATCAATCGCCGCGCGTTCCGGGTAAAGTACCTGCATGCATAGACCGGCTAGGAGCACCCCCACCGCCACAATGCCGCACATCAGCACTGTGAGCTGAGAAATGACTCGGTGTACCACCGTCCACGCCGCCTGTGCGTTCTCCCGCGCGTTCACCTTGCTCACCACGCTTGTAAAACTCTGTGAGAGTGCCCCCTCCGCAAAGATATCGCGCAACATATTCGGGATGCGGAAAGCCGTCATGAACGCGTCCAGTGCCCCTGTTGCCCCAAAAAGCGAGGTATACGTAATTTCCCGCAGCAAGCCCGTAAAGCGGCAGCAGAATATGGCGGCTGTGGCAATCAGGCTCTTGCGATGCAGGGATGACATGAAAACGCAGTCTCAGCGTTGCTTCGCCGGAAGTGTTTCTTTGATTTTGCGAACAAGTGCTTTAGCGGTGTCACGATCGCCAGTGAAGAGACAGGTCCGCGCATATTCCCGCACGGCTTCTTTGTACAAGCCTTGGTCGGCTCGATCGAGACTCTCTCGCGTAGCTTCATCCATCTCTTCTATCGTGCTGACGATATCGCGCAAACGGCGCGACGCTTGAGAATCCTCCCCCCTCTTACGTTGCAGGAGAGCCAACTGTAAACCGGCACGCAGGACACGACCGTCCGATAAGTCCGGGAATGCATCCTGAGACGCACTCAGAGCCGCTTCTCCCCACTTGACTGCGTCATTCGTCGAGCCGCTATCCACATAAAGTTGGAATATCTCGTTGGCGATACGCGCGCGTTCCCGCTTGCTTGCCTCAGTAGAAATGGGTTGATTTTGCATGACAGACCAAAGGCGAGATAGGTACTTTTCACGTTCTTTGGGTTCGCAATTGGTAGAGAGATAGGTGAGAGCGGACAGGAGCGATTCCGGGGACGATTCATGCTCCGCGAGGAAACGGCAGTCCTCTAAGGCTTGCCCTTTGGCATCGCGCGCTATGTTCGCCTTAGCACGCAACCGAATGATGCGCAGCTGCCAATTGATGTCGGACTCTCCGTATCCTTCCGCAAAGGCATTCGCCAATGTCAAAGCCTGCACACATCCATCGTAGTCCTCCGTGCGGAGCCGTAATTCCCCAAGTATGAGGTAACATTGTGGCAACTTGTGTTCCTTGTCAGAGTACTCTAGGAGGGCGTCCCGACAGTGCAGCAGTTTCTTTTCTATCTCGTTGAGAGACGCGCGATTGAATGTGGGATTTTCGGCAAGGGCAGAGGAGACCTCTTCGAGCATGAGACGAGATGTCGCCTGACATGGCGGCCACTTTGCCTGCTCTAGGATGTTGCGCACGAGCTGTAAGGGATGCTCCTTCACCGTGCTCACATCCGCGCGCAACATCTGCAAATCTGCGGCTTCCGCAGCAAGCGCGGGCGTAGAAAAGCGAGCGAGTACAGCGGGCGCGTCTAAGCGAGAAATGGCTTTCACGGCACCATCGTTGTTATGCATTCTGATGCAGGTTTCTGCCGTCCGTCGTATCGAGCGCAACAGCATCTCCGTATCCGCTTGACCGGCAATGACCGCGTCCTGCAACTTGTTTTCCAGATGCAACTGTAACTCGAAGTTTTCATGTTGCCGTGCCGCCAGTGCCAGCCGCTCTAGACTCGGAAGGGGCGAAAGGTCTTCAACTTCCGGCAGTATTTGTACTGCCTCATTCCAAAGGTCGTTATCCAATAACCGGCACATGAGTATCCAGCGCACGCGCCGCCGCGTCTCTCCGTCCTTAATCCATCCCAGTCGCGTGTTACTCTCCTGCGCTAAGGAGAGCAATTGCGCTTTGTTGCCTGACAAATCCGCCAGTAAGCGGTCCAAATTCGCGTTGGCTGCCGAGCTGTCGGCGTAATAGATGGTCTCTCCTTCAAAGAAACGAACTATGCTTTCCCCTTTTGCCCAAATAAGCCAGAACAGCAGTGCTGTACCGATGACAGCGGCTGCGGCCGCCGGAAAAACAAAGTTGCCGGACCTGCGACCGGCTCGATATCGTCGATTCATCGTATTGTATTGGTTGTCATTATCGTGTGCGGTGCCTCCGTCGGGTGCTCCGGTGCCCTCCTCGCCCGGCAGACGTGCGTCGCGCTGGCTTAGTCTTGGTTTCGGCGGGGCGAGCGGGAGCAGCCTGTGCGGGCGGCTCCTCAGGAGGATGGAGCTGATTTCGGCACTGCTTAATTTCGTTTTCTATATGTTCACGATTGATTTCATCCCCCTCGGGTACCATGAGCAGCAACTGTTCCCACACACCGATGGCTTCTACCCACCGTTTTTCTTGGGTAAGGGCGGAGGCTTGCCCCTCCAGTGCCTCAGTCCGCAAGGGATGCTCTGCCGGGAGAATAGCCGCCGCTTTGCCGTACATTTCCTCAGCGGCGGCGGGGTGCCCTCCTTGGTCTTGCGCTTGCGCGTTGAGTAGGTACACTTTTCCCAAACCCAGCTTATCCTCCGCGTAATTTTGTTCGCGCAGAGCGCGGCACTCTTGCGCAACCTGCAGGGCCTGCTCGGGCTGCCCGAGAGCTAGGTAACTCCAGCCTATTCCCTCCAGAGGAAACACACGCAGCCCCTCATCTGCATCGGGTAGCATCTCCAACTGCCGCTGAAATATGCGCAAGCTATACTCGTAATCGTGCGATAAGTAGAGAGCTTTCGCTCGCTTGCCTATAATTTCCGTGCGAAAGAGGGACGAGGGCGGGATGACCGGACCGGCTGTGGCGTCCACGCGCTCCAACAGTGCCAACACCTCCTGCTCGTGCCCGATGTTGAGGGCTACCGTTGCTAAATCACGTAGCACGAGGGCGCAGTAGACGCGGGATGCTCCATCGGTGCCGGATAGCCCCCGCAGCCCACAGCGTAGGCTTTCCACCGCTTCCTCATCCTCTCCCAGTGCCAAATGTGCGTAGCCCAAACATGCCTGTAGCGTCGCGGGAATATCTGAATGCTTTGCCGACTCGGCGATGATTTCTCGGAGCGTTTCCTGCGCTTGCGTGTGTGTCCCCAAGCTAATCTGCAGCTTGGCGATGAAGATGCGGAGTTCAGCCGCCACATCCCAAGTGCCCTGTCCCGGCAATTGCGTCAGCAGACGCTGCAAGGCACCTAGACGTTCCTCGCGGGTACCGCCGCTACCGGCACTCAACAGCCCCGCGCGCTCTCGTACCACTCCTGCGTACTCCGCCATCAGGTTCTGTCTCTGAAAACTTGTCTGTGCTGCGGTATAGTAGCCCTGTGCCTTGTCCCACTTATCATACTTCACCAAGGCATGGGCGAGCTGTAGCATGCGGCGTGCCCACTCGGGGGTGTCCTGCTCCTGCGGCGGAATCAACTTTTCCGCTACTGCTTCCACCGCCGCAAATTTCCCACGATTCATCAGCTCGCGCACGAGCAGCCACAGCGTTTCCCGTTCCAAGGCATCGGAACCGTCCCTTCGCTGCCCCCCTGCGTATTGCGCTATCGTCGCCGTCAATTCATTATCAGGCGCATCTGCAAGTCGCAACAGCTGTACCGTCTGCTCGGTACTGCGGTACGAGTAGATAAAGTGCAGTCCCACCCCGACCACCAGACCGAGCAACACGAGAAGCGCACCGATGCCGCAGTGCTTCAGTGTTTGTTTCCTGTCGCTTTCTGTTGAAAGCCCGACGTCTATTTTTCCGATGAAGGGGAGGCGCATATCTTTTCTCGTACGGTCTTTTGTCCCAAATGAAATGCTGCGTGCACGACTCGGGCGGCTTTCTCGATGTCCGCCGCTTCCACGGTGGTCGATATACGTATTTCGGAGGTGGCTATCATCCCGGTATGTATCCCCGCATCGGCCAACGCCCGAAATACTGTTGCTGCCACCCCGGGGTTCGAACGCATCCCCACCCCTACAACGGAGAGCTTGGCCAACCCCGCCTCCGTTTCCATGCGTGCTTCTGTTCCCAACTGTGGCAGTATTTTTTTGATCGCTGCCTGTGCTGCCCCCAACTCACTCATATTCATGGTGAAGGATTGACGGGCTTTGCCGTCGTGCGCCGTGTTGGCGACGATCATGTCGATATTGATTTCTGCCTCTGCCAATGCGGTGAGGATGACAGCGGTATAGGCAACGGGGGTCGTGATACACGAGACCGTGACCCGTGCTTGGTTGCGCTCAATGGAAATTCCTCGCACGGCGAGTGATTCCATGGCGGAATTTTCTTCATGCACCACGGTACCGGGGTTGTTGTTCATAGAGTTGCGTACTTCAAATGTCACACCGTATTTCTTTGCCAGCTCGACCGAGCGCGCTTGCATCACCTTTGACCCGCTGGATGCCATCTCCAGCATCTCCTCGTAGCTCAGCAGCGGTATCCGGCGCGCGTCTTTCACCACGCGTGGGTCGCAGGTATACACCCCGTCCACGTCCGTGTATATTTGGCAGATATCTGCTTTCACCGCCGCCGCAAGCGCGATGGCCGATAAATCGGAGCCTCCGCGTCCGAGGGTGTATATTTCTCCCGGCGGCGATACCCCTTGGAATCCAGCACAAACGACGATGTTGCCCTCTTGCAGTGCGTCTAGGATACGCTGCGGTGATATGGACTCGATCCGTCCACGCGTGTGGCTGCCGTACGTGCAGATTCCCGCCTGCGCTCCGTTGAAACTCACGGCTTTGCCCCCCATGTCCGCTATGGCCATGCAGAGCAGCGCGACTGCTTGCTGCTCTCCGGTGGACACCAGCATGTCCACTTCTCGCTCCGGCGGGGTCTCTGTCACTTGGTGCGCCAGGCCTATGAGACGGTCTGTCTCCCCGCTCATAGCGGAAACGACCGCCAGCACGCTGTTGCCGTCAGCCTGCGTGTCCATGAGCCGCCGCGCTACATTGCGTATGCGGTCAATGGTTCCCACGGATGAGCCGCCGTACTTCTGGACAATGAGTGCCATGTCAAGTTTCCTGAAAGGTTTCGATACGCAGCACCACCGGGTCCGCCACCACGGTCGGCAACCGCCTTATCTCATCGAGCGCGTCCTGCATCTGCCCCCACCGGCAGGCGTGCAGCATGAATACCAAGTGATTCCACTCCGTCTCCGCTCCTTTCCGCTCCCCATCCGCCGAGGATGTCGCCGATATCCCGATGTCATGTCGCGCAAACGCTGTGGCTATTGCCGCGATGACTCCGTGGCAATCCTTCACCCGAAACCGCACGTAGCACCTCGTCTCCGTGTCCTCCGGCGGCAATACCTGCACCCCACGTGTGTACGGGAGAAAGCCCGTATGGTACCCCGCAAGACGACACTCCCGCATGGCCAGCACCACATCTCCCACCACGGCACTCGAGGTCGGGTTCTTCCCCGCTCCCCGCCCGTAAAAAATGGTCTCGCCCACGATATCTCCCGTTACCGCGATCGCGTTGAATACTCCTTCCACTTTCGCGAGCAGATGTCCCTGCGGCACGAAACTCGGCTGCACTCGTAGCTCCAAAACATTCTTGTCCTCATGGTAGCGTATCACCACAAGCAGTTTGATGGTGTACCCCAGTTGCCGGGCGAAGTCGAAGTCCACCGGTTCTACATGCTCGATCCCCGTCACACTGATTGCCTCCGGCTTCAGCGGTGTTCCGTACGCCAACATCGCGAGTATCAATCCCTTGTGCGCCGCGTCCCACCCATTGATGTCCAATGTCGGGTCCGGCTCTGCGTAGCCGAGCTGTTTCGCCCGTTGCAATGCCCGGTGAAACGTCAGTTTTTCCCGCGCCATCGCGGTGAGGATGTAGTTACTCGTGCCATTGATGATGCCGATAATGGCACTGACATTGTTGCAAATGAGTGAGTTCTGGAGACTTTGCACGATGGGTATTCCTCCACCGCACGATGCCTCAAAATACAGCGGCACTCCCTTCACCCGCGAAAGCCGAAATAGCTCGCTTCCCTTCTCCGCTAAAAGGGCTTTATTCCCCGTCACGACCGGTTTCCCTCTCTCCAAAGCCGCCCGCACCAGCTTGTATGCCTCCGTGGTTCCGCCTACCAGTTCGATGATGATGTCTATCTGCTCATCTTCCACCAAGTCCCGCCAATCCTCAGTCAGTACCTCCGCCGCAATGTCCGTTCCCCGCCGCTTCTTCCTGTCCCGCACGGCAACCCGCTTTATTGCGTACGATATCTGCGCCCGCGCTTCCAGTAAATCGCGGTTCTTCTGCAGTGCCTCATACACCCCGGTCCCCACCGTTCCCAGCCCCGCTATCCCTATCTGCAAGGTCTCTCCTTCCATTTGCGCGGACATTGTACGCTACTTCCCCCTCTCTTTCAAGCCTAATCCACAATCGCAATGCAAGTCACCACACCTGTCCCAAATAAATTAAACACTCAGAGTAGAGCGATAACTTCGTCACGTGGAAACACGGAGGTGATCAAGTACGAAGTGCGGTCGGCTTGCTATGCCGGTATGGCTGTGATAGGATAAGTGCCGCGATGAGTGTAGGAGACGGGCGAGAAGGGAAGATACGAGCTGCCATGACCAAGGGGCAGCTCGGTGGCAAGTTAGCCGGGTTGAGTCTGCCTCGTCAAATCATCACCATTGCGCTCTGGCCCTTGCTCGAGCAGGTCATGAGCTTCATCTGCACAGCCACCTCCCTGATCCTCGCCACAGGTATGAGCGATGACGGAGTCGTGAAGGAGCAGCTCGCCTCGGGCATCGGCGTCATCGGCTACATCCTGTGGCTGGGCTTTCTCATGCAGGGCGCGGTGGGCATGGGTGCTACAGCCATTGTCAGTCGCCGGACGGGTGCGCGGCGGTTCGGGGAAGCCAACTACTCCGCCAATCAAGCCGCTTTATTGGGGCTCATTGCCGGAGTGCTTTCATCGCTGCTCATGTACGTGACCGCCGATTTTTTGGTGACCAATCTACTCGACTTATCAGATTTTGCGCGAGAGGTAGCACTCCGGTATATGAATATAGGCTGCTGGGTGGCAGTCTTCTCCGGAATCATCTTTGCCGTGAATGCTGCCCTGCGGGGGAGCGGCGACACCCGGACTCCCTTTTTTATCATGCTGGCGGTGGACGGTCTCAATGTCGTGTTGAGTATCATCTTCGTGCACGTATGCGGTATGTTCGTGGAAGGTCTCGCGCTGGGGATGGTGGTCGGTATGATTATCTCGGCGGCTATCCTGATATTCTTGCTGGCGCGCCATACCCCGGGAATGCGGCGCATCTTGCGAGACACGTCATTGGAAGCCTATGCCGCCGGTCGGGGTCCCACCTACGTGCCTCCCCTCTTCCTAGACATCCGCAGCATGTCCCCGGATTGGCGCATGATGGGGCGCATCCTCGGCATAGGGCTCCCCCAAGCGGTGGAGGTGGGCGGCATCTGGCTCATCCAACTATACGTGCTGCACGTTATTTCGCGGCTGGGTGACGCCGCCATCGGTGCTCACACCATTGCCATCCGCATCGAGTCCCTCAGTTTCCTGCCAAGCTTTGCTATCGGTGTGGCTGGGGCTTCCCTCGTCGGGCAGTACTTGGGCAGCGGCAGCGTGAGGCTTGCCATGGCTACCATCCGTAAGTGTATTATTTACAGCATGGTATTCACCGGGATGATGGGATGTGTTTTCTTCCTCTTCCCGGAGTTTTTTGTCCGCATTTTCGCGTCAGATTCGCCGGGGCTCATGGCAGTAGCGGTACCCGTGGTCAAGGTATTCCTGCTAGCGGAACCCTTCTATGCCGGTATGCTCATGATTAAGATGTGTCTGCGCGGCGCGGGCGATACCCGCAGGGTCATGTATGTGTCGTATTCCTGCATGGGCTTTGTGCGCGTAATATGCCTCATGATCTGGAATAACTTGTGGCCGGAAACCCTCACCCTAACCGGCATCTGGTTCCTCATCGTTGCCGACCTCGCCATCGAGTATATCATTCTGGAGTTTATGCTGCACGACCTCACTTGGGCGCGCCGCAAAGTTTAGCTTCCCTCGGCTTCGCCGTACAGTGTAAAGCCAGTGCATTCTCGGATCGTTACCGGTACCAAACTCCCAACGGCGGCATCCCCTTTTTCGATGATGACGGGTTTATTCTGCGACGTTCGACCTTGCAGGCGGTCGGGGTTGGTCTTACTCGGTCCATCCACCAAAATCACCTGACGACTCCCCACGAGTGCCCGGTTTCGGGCGACGGCGATGCGGTTTACCGTGTCAAGCAGGTCATGATTACGCTCCTCCTTCTCCCGCAGGCAGACTTGGTCGGGCATTTCAGCTGCGGGGGTACCGGGACGCGGTGAGTACTGAAAGATAAACGCGTTATCGAAACGCACCTGCTCCGCCGCCGCCTTGGTCAGCAGGTAATCCTCGCGCGTTTCCCCCGGGAATCCCACGATAATATCCGTGGTGATAGCGAGGTCCGGGCGCACAGCACGCATGGCATCACAGAGCTCCACATACTTTTCTTGGCGGTACGGGCGGCGCATGAGCTTCAGTATCCGGTCACTGCCGCTTTGCATGGGAAAATGAATGTGACTACAGAGCTTGGGCAGGTACGAAAAGGCACGCACGAGGTCCTCCCGGAAGCCGATGGGATGCGGCGAGGTAAAGCGGATGCGCTCCAGCCCTTCCACCTCGTGCACCGCCTCCAGCAGCCGCACGAAAGCTCCGCGCCCGTCTACCACGGGTTCCTCGCGCCCGTAGCGGTTGACGATTTGCCCGAGCAGGGTCACCTCCTTCACCCCGCTGTCCACCAACCGTCGAATTTCATCGAGTATATCCGCCGCCGGTCTACTGCGCTCCGCCCCGCGCGTGAAGGGCACAATGCAGTACGAGCAGCGCATCTCGCACCCCTGCATAATGGACACAAAAGCTGAGCATGAGGAGCGAACGGGGAGGTGGTCACAGATGCGATTGTGGGCGTCCGCCACATCCTCCACCTCGCAGAGCTGAGCCCCGCGTTGCCGTGGGGTCGCCGAGGGGTGGGCGAGCCGCTCCCGCAGCAACCCATCGCACAGGGCAAACACGCGATGATAACAATGCGTACCGGTCACGACATCCAGACGCGGCACCAGCCGAAAGAGCTCGCGGGCTTTGCTCTGCACCATGCACCCCATGAATCCGAACACCACCCAAGGTCTCTCCGCCGCTTGCGCACACAAAAGCCCCATCTTTCCCAACGCTTTCAGCTCCGCTTTCTCTCGCACCGAACAGGTGTTGATGAGTATAACATCGGCATCGCGCTCAGATGTGACCGGTGAATACCCGGCGGCGAGAAACATGGCGGCAACCTGCTCCGAGTCCCGCTCGTTCATCTGGCATCCGTAGGTTTTGATATACACACTCGGCATTGTCGCAGCGGGTTTAGGTTTCGTAAAGTGTGGGGTCGGGCACCCCGGCGGCGATGAATGCTTCCCGCCGCTCCCGGCACGTGCCGCATTCCCCGCAGTGCCTCTCGCGTCCGCAGTAGCATGAGTACGTATGGGCAAAGTCCACCCCGAGCTCTCGCCCCAACGTCACAATCTGCGCTTTGCTCATGGAGATGAACGGACGCAAGAGCGTAACTCCCGCGTAAGTACCCTCCCGCATCGCCTGCTCCATGACCCGCATGAAGTCCTCTCGGCAGTCGGGATAAAGAGCATGGTCTCCGGCGTGGGCTGCAATCACCACTGCCTCCGCCCCGCAGCTCTCCGCCACCCCCGCTGCGATGGCAAGGAAAATGCCGTTGCGGAAGGGCACCACTGTGGCGCGCATGTTCTGCTCCGTATAATTGCCGACCGGCACGGCATCCGCCCCGCTGAGTAAGGCACTGCTCAGGTGCGGCGCGAGGCTCGATATATCCACTGTGCGGTGCGGTATACCCAAAGCGTGTGCTTGGTAGGCGGCACTCGCGAGCTCTCTCGCGGCATGATTACTGCCGTAGTGAAATGAAAGCGCGGCGATGGGTTCATGCTCCCGGCGCGCCCAATGCAGCACCGTCGTCGAATCCACACCGCCGGAGAGTAGAACGAGGCATTTCATGCGCGTGTTCCGGTGAAATGAGGCTCAAACGGGGCGGTTTTCAGCCCGGTACTCCGCTGTTGTAGTGAGGCGAATGCCGCCGCGTGCGCCGAAGCGTCCTTCCACGCGCATCCAATGCGGTTGCGCGACCGCTGTCAGATCGTCGAGTATGCGATTTACCACCTGCTCATTGAACGCGGGGTAGTTGCGAAAGGAGACAAGATAGTATTTCAAACTCTTCGTTTCTACCACCCGCTCCGCCGGTATGTATCTGATACTCAACGAACAACTGTCCGGCTGCCCGGTCACGGGACAGAGCGAGGAAAATTCATCGGTTTCGAGTGTTACGACGTAATGCCGTTGCGGACTGCGGTTCGGGAAGGTCTCCAACTTTGCCTCATCCGGCGAGCTGTAAAACTCGCTGTGCTTGCCGAGCAGGGTTAATTCTTGGTCCATGGTCGCTTAAAGTTTAACGAGTTGGTAAGTATCGCGCCCGTCCTTCATCCCCCAGCCGAGCTCCGCCAACCGACCCCGCAGGGCATCCGCCTTCGCCCAATCTTTGGCAACTCGCGCCTGCCACCGCTCCTCCGCCAGTTGCTTCACCTCCGCCGGTGCTTCCGATTGCTCCTCCTCGACCGACGGCAGGATAAGCCCCAATGCTTCTGTAATAAACCGCAGGGCACGCCGCTTCTCATGCGCCTCCTGCGGGCTGAACGTGTCCACTTTGAGGGCATGCAGGGCACTGAACACATGCCCCAAGGCTTCCGGCGTGTTCAGGTCATCCAGCAAACTGCTCCAAGCGGGCGCAAAGTCACCAAGCTCCGGCGGATTTTTCACCAATTCGCGGTAACTCGGGGCTTCTTTGTCCCCGGCTTTTTCCGCTAAGACTGCGTCGGCGCGACTCAGCCTTCGTAATGCGGCGGCTGCGTCTTTCATGCCGCTCAAGGTGAAGTTCAACGGGCGTCGGTAATATGCCCCTGCCAGCACATAGCGTAGGGCGGCGGGACTGTGTCCAAGTGCCTTCAACTCATCCAGCGTGTACATATTGCCCAAGCTTTTGCTCATTTTCGCCCCATCCACCAGCAGGTGCGTCACGTGGAACCAATGTCGCGCAAACTTCCCGCCGCACGCGCACCGGCTCTGGGCTATTTCGTTTTCGTGGTGTGGAAATATGAGGTCCACCCCGCCGGAGTGCAGATCAAAGGTATCACCCAAATACTTGTGACTCATCGCAGAGCATTCCAAGTGCCACCCGGGACGCCCCTCCCCCCAAGGCGAGTCCCAGTAATTTTCCCCGTCCTCCGGTCGCCGCGCTTTCCAGAGCACGAAGTCTGCCACGCTGTCCTTGCTGTATTCATCGGTGTCTGCCCGTGTTTGGGCGGTCTTTCCCAAATCGAGCGTCTGGGCATCGAGATGCGCC
Organism: uncultured Akkermansia sp.; assembly: GCA_964459715.1. Lineage (GTDB taxonomy): Bacteria > Verrucomicrobiota > Verrucomicrobiia > Verrucomicrobiales > Akkermansiaceae > Akkermansia. Next base: position 6,339 of record CAYWNS010000007.1, on the reverse strand, counting down.
AGCTTTCCGTAGTCAGTGTAGGAAGAGATGCGGAAGTAGACCGAGCCGTCCGAGCTGAGATAGGCGTGTCCGCTATCGATGAGCCGCCGCACAATGTCAATTTGCTCAGCGATATGCGCCGCTGCCCTCGGCTCTACGTGCGGTGCCAAACAATTGAGCTCCCGACAATCTTCGTGAAACTTCTGCGTCCACTTCGCCGTGTATTCCGTCAGTGCCACCCCCTGTGCCTGCGAGTTGCGGATGGTTTTGTCATCGACATCCGTGATATTCCGCACATGCTTGGTGCGCATCCCGGAGAGCTCCGCAACACGTCGAAAAACATCCTGTGCCACGAAGGTGCGAAAGTTGCCGATATGAGCTGCCGCATACACGGTGGGTCCACAACAGTAAAACCGCAGGGTCTTGCCGTCTTCTGCCTCAATGGTTCGTTTCGTCCGGGTGTATGTGTCAAACAACTCAAACATGGCGTGCGTCATTATGCGCAATGCTTGCCCTTCTGTCAACATACTTGTTCCAAAAATTCCCGGATATTTGCTCGTACTCTCATCCGTCCCAATAAAATTCCTGAGAAACGCCGCCATGCTAACCCCCATGCGGGTGACAGGTACTTTGCGTATCAAGGGGGCTTCACCATCACGGGCGCGTGGATTTAGTTCCCACTCGTCATTCCGGCTTTGCCTCCCCCCGCCGTGCCCGCGCAGCTCCGTTGCGCCTAACTTATTCACTTCGTACCTCGTACTTGATCTCCCCCGTGTCTTCCTGCCTCCGGGTTATCGCCCACCACGAAGCATTGTAATTTATTTGGGACAGATGTGGCTCGTACTGTTTTTCCCACGCGGTGCTTCCATGCCGTCCACCGCACCCGCTACTCCCCGGCTTTGCACACTTCGTACTTCTTGTTGGCTTGACATACGCGCGCGAAGGGGCTACCATGCCGCTATGGAGTCTCTCATCACCCGTGGCATCGTTCATTCATACTTCGACAAGGTCAACCGCGCCTTGCAGCTAGACGCAGCGATTGTGGGCGGCGGACCCTCCGGACTTGTGGCTGCTTATTACCTCGCCAAAGCCGGGCACCGGGTAGCCCTCCTAGACCGCAAGTTGGCACCCGGCGGCGGTATGTGGGGTGGAGCAATGATGTTTAACGAAATAGTGGTTCAAAAAGAAGCCCTGCCGATTCTGCAGGAGTTGAGGCTGCAATATCGCGAGCATGAGCAGGATACTTTCCTCCTCGATTCCGTGCACGCTACCGCCGGGCTGCTCTACCGCGCCACGGAAGCCGGTGCTCTCATCTTCAACTGCTATTCCGTCGAGGATGTCGTTTACAAGCACGGGCGTGTGGCGGGGGTGGTTGTCAACTGGACACCCGTCCTCCTCCAAAAAATGCACGTAGACCCTCTCACTTTTGCCGCTAAAGTGGTGCTGGATGCTACCGGTCACGACTGCGAAATCGCCCGCACCGTGGCTCGCAAAAATGGAGTGTCCCTCAATACGCCGACCGGCGGCGTTGTCGGCGAAATGAGCATGGATGCCGCCGAGGGTGAACGTACCACTCTCGCCAATACCAAGGAAATCTTCCCCGGGCTCTTTGTCTCCGGCATGGCAGCCAACGGCGTAAGCGGTAGTTTCCGTATGGGACCCATCTTCGGCGGCATGCTGCTCAGCGGGCGCAAAGCCGCCGATCTCATGACTCAAGCCATCCGCGCCGCCTCCGTGTAATCCCTCCCCTCGCCCGCCTATGTCTTCCCCCGGTGACGCCTCGAGTGATATCCCCGCCGATGTCCGCCGTACCCCACCCGGAAACGATGCGGGGCAAGAGGACGCAGAGTGTGAGGTGGCTCCCAAAGAGCTCCCGGACGGTCATATCCTCCATGGCTACCGCATCATTCGTACCCTCGGGGCAGGGGGCTTCGGAGTGACCTACTTGGCGGAAGAGCTTGTGCTGGAGCGACGTGTGGTCCTCAAAGAAAACTTCCCGGATACTCTCTGCTACCGCGAGAGCAAGTCGCTGGATGTCGTGCTGCGTGCTTCCGAGGGGCAGGGAACTTTCGACTGGGCTCACAACAACTTTCTACGCGAAGCCCGCCTCCTCGCCTCTCTCAACCACCCTTACATTGCCAAAGTTTACACCTTCTTTCACGCCCACCGGACTGCCTACTACGTGACGGAATTTATTGATGGTAAATCCTTGGCAGATGCCACCAACGGATATATCCGCCTCAATCAGTACATCCCGCAAGGTGCTTTTGTCGCGATGATGGTACGCGTGCTCGATGCGCTCGACCATCTGCACCGCCGCGAAGTTCTTCACCGCGACGTCAAACCGGATAATATCCTCATCACCAATCAGGGATTTCCCAAGCTCATCGACTTCGGTGCCGCCCGAGAAGAGTACGGTGACGCCGATGCCGGTGTGGTTGAGTCTCTCGGCTTTAGTCCCCCGGAACAAAGTACTGCCGATGGAAATATGGGACCTTGGACCGACCTCTATGCTTTCGGTGCTACTCTCTTTTATACCCTGACTGGTGAGTGCCTACCCGGTGCTAAAATCCGCATGTCTCACGATACTGTCACCCCCTTGTCGGGGCGCGACGCTCTCAAAAATGCGTACGATATCCGCCTCTTGAACAGCATTGATAAATCTATCAGACTCGCCATCGACCAACGCTACCACTCCGCTGCAGAGTGGATTGCCGACCTCGGATCGCTTTGACTTGAGTCGCAGCATCATCCATATAAATGTTTATGAACAAAGAGCTAGCAAAGGCAGTGGGCAGGCGGATATATGTGCGGGGGAAGCTGTACCCGGAGGTACGCGTGGCAATGCGAGAGATCGCGCAAAGCGATTCATTGTTCCCGGATGGTCGGACGGAAGTGAACGCGCCGGTGCGTGTGTATGATTGCTCGGGTCCATGGGGAGACTCGGAGGTGTGTTGCACGGAGGAGAGCGGGATCCCCCGCGTGCGCGAGGCGTGGATTGCGGCGCGAGGCGATGTGCAACGCACGGCGAGCGGAAAATGGGTTGCGCACGCCTCTAAGGCACCTCCCACGCAGCGTGCCTATGCTCGCCGGGGCATCATCACCCCGGAGATGGAGTACGTGAGCATCCGTGAAAACATGGGGCGCGAGGAGTCCTACCGCGCGATATACGATACCTACCCGAATCACAGGACGAGACCGGAGGAAGCCCAAGCCCTGCTGGATGAACTGGGTACGGGGATGCCGAGACCCAGCGAATTGGAGCGGCAGCCGGGGTTTTCGCCGACGAGTCTGCGGCGGCGTGCCGACCTGAATTTTCGCCACCCGGTGTTCTTCGCCGAGCGCACCGGCATGAACGCTCCGGCTCTTTTCACCCCGGAGATGGTGCGCGATGAAGTGGCGGCGGGGCGTGCCCTGATCCCCGCCAACATCAACCATCCGGAAGCGGAACCCATGATCATCGGTCGCCGCTTCTTCTGCAAAGTCAACGCCAATATCGGCAATTCAGCCCTCTCCTCCGACATTGCCCATGAAGTGGAAAAGCTGCGTTGGGCAATCCATTGGGGCGCGGATACCGTGATGGACCTGTCCACCGGGGCGGACATTTCTCGCACTCGCGAGTGGATATTGCGCAACAGCCCGGTGCCCATCGGCACGGTGCCCATCTACCAAGCCCTCGAAAAATGCGGGGGGCGCACGGAGGAGCTGGGGTGGGAGGTGTTCCGCGAGTCTCTCATCGAACAGGCGGAGCAGGGAGTTGATTACGTGACCCTGCACGCGGCTTTGCTGCATCGCTTTGTCGCATTTACGTCCGGGCGCGCAACTGGTATTGTGTCGCGCGGTGGCTCCATCATGGCTAAGTGGATGATGCTGAATAATAAAGAAAACTTCTTGTTTTCGCATTGGGATGAAATATGCGACATCCTAGCGAGTTACGATGTGGCGGTTTCGATCGGTGACGGGTTGCGTCCCGGGTGCATAGCGGATGCCAATGACTTCCCGCAGCTCGCCGAGCTCGAAGTTCAGGGCGACTTAACTCTCAGGGCTTGGGAGCACGGTGTGCAGGTGATGAACGAGGGTCCCGGTCACGTGCCACTCCACCTCATCCCCGAAAATATGCACAAGCAGCTCGCGTGGTGCCATGAGGCTCCTTTCTACACCCTCGGTCCTCTTCCCACCGATATCGCCCCCGGTTACGACCACATCACCGGTGCCATCGGCGGGGCGTTGATTGCTCAACGCGGCTGCGCTATGCTTTGCTATGTGACCCGCAAGGAGCATCTCGGTCTCCCGGATGCCTATGACGTGCGCGAGGCGGTGGTTGCGTACAAGCTTGCCGCCCACGCTGCGGACCTAGCCAAGGGACACCCCTCAGCGCATCTCCGCGACAACGCTCTGGCTAAGGCTCGCTTCGAGTTCCGGTGGGAGGACCAATTCAATCTGTCGCTCGACCCGCAGCGCGCGCGCGAATACCACGATCTCTCCCTGCCCCACGCCAACGCAAAAAAGGCGCATTTTTGTTCAATGTGCGGTCCCAACTTTTGCGCGATGAAGCTCAGTCAGGAAATCCGTGATTTGGAACATGGGAAGGAGTGACCAATCCCCCGTAAATGCCGGAGTCTTTGCGCCTCCGCTGCCACGTATCGTGGGTGTGGCATCGGATGTCGACACTCTACGGGCTGTAAACGCCGGTGACTGCGATATCGTGGAATTACGGGTTGATGCGCTCTCGGAGTCTGAGTTGGCACAGCTGCCGCTCGTGCCTTGCCCGGTGCCGGTCTTACTGACCTACCGAGACGCCACCGAGGGCGGCTACAAGGTGGTGGCTCAGGAGGAGCGTAAGGCGGTCGTACGGCGTCTGCTGCCTATGGCTGCCGCCGTAGATTGGGAAATCGCCTTGCTGGCAGATGCAGAGGACCTTACGCATCAGGCGCATACCGAGGGCGTGGCTCTGGTGGCATCGGCTCATTTCTTCTCACGTACCCCCCCCCGAGAAGAATTGGATGCGCTGGAACGGGCGGCTCTGTCCGCAGGCGCAGATGTGGTCAAGGTGGCTTTTACCCCGCGTGATATGGAGCAGGTAAAGTCCGCCGCCGAGTGGCTCCGGCACCCCGGACACCCCAAACCTATCGCCTTGATGGGTATGGGGCTCCTCGCCGAACAGAGTCGCACCTACCTCTCCCAGCGCGGAAGTGTCCTCCTCTACGGCTACCTTGGCAACCACCCTACCGCTCCCGGTCAAATGAGTGCCGCCCGCTGCCGCGAACTCCGCGCCTTATTCGCCTCCCAGTAAAATTTCTCCGGACACACGCGTCAACCGGCAGGTCTGACGAGCACCCGAGAGTATGCGGGCACTTCGCGTTTCCTTATTTCGCGTTCCTCTTTTGGACCCGATACGTTCTAACAGATTTATCCCTTCATGCTTTTGCATGAGGTGATTATATCTCGCGCTAATTCCCGCCAAACCGCCTTTTCCCCCGGGAGGTCGTTCCTCTGCGTAGCGACACCTTAGTGTCCTACGTACAAGGATATGCGGATGTCCCTCTCCTGCTCATCTCTTTTTGAATGCGATGTCCAGCCTAAAGTTTACTTTCCTCTTTGATTTTTTTTACAGTTACGAAAATGCGTCCACTTTTTGTTATTTCTTCACCTCCTGAACTTTTGGAGATTGTACGATACCTGTTGCCCATTTATTACAAGCAATTTTAGGGAAACTCCCCCAGCGCATCGCATTCAAAATGAGATACACTCCCCGCCGACATGCGCTCAGTGCCCCAATTCTCTATGGTTTTGCCCGTGTATGACACGGCAAATGTGCACTTTTTCGCGTCCGGCGTCTTTCCCTTTTTTCACTATCGAATGCGCGGTGTTTCCCTAGTACAGCGGGTGCTCGGCTGGGCTCCCAAAGTGCCGTTAGCACAGGAGCTGGCACCCGCCATGGAATACTTCAAAACTCAAATTACAGACGAGAAGCATGAAAGTAACGATCATAGGAACAGGATACGTGGGGCTACCCACGGGTGCCGGGCTGGCAAGTTTGGGGCATCAGGTGGCGTGCGTGGACCGTACTCCCGAGAAAATCGAGAAGCTGTGCGCCGGGCAGGTGACGCTCTTTGAGGAGGGCTTGGAGGAGCTGCTCACGGACGGGTTGAAAAGTGGAAACCTGCGCTTCACCACGAGCATGGAGGAGGGCGTGAGCGGTGCGCAGCTCGTGATGGTGACGGTGGGAACGCCGGAGGATACCGAGACGGGTGAGGCAAATCTGAGTTACCTGTTCACTGCCGTAGAGGAGCTGGCGAAGAGTCTGAAAACACCCACCGTAGTTGCCATCAAATCGGCGGTACCGGTGGGTACGGGTGA
>CAYWNS010000006.1:0-42423 GCA_964459715.1 uncultured Akkermansia sp. | reverse complement strand
ACGTATTTACAATACGTATACTTTTCCTGCCCGACAGGGTGTACGTATGCAAGACATCTTCAAATTTCACAGAGATCTGATAGGTCGGTACAACGAATTCTCCCAAGGTTTCAATATCATCCGGGAGGCGGACATCCACGACGAGGTGAATAATTCGATCGGTGGCTTTTGTCCTGAGCCGCTTATACAGATGAACATGAACTACAAGAGCGGTGGTACGGTAGGAGAGCTCGTCCGAGACGGCACCCTGCACCCGGCATGTGAACGCATTTTCGCGCGGGACGGCAAACCGCTCACTTTGTACTGCCACCAGCAGCAGGCGATCCTCCGTGCGAAGGAGCATAAGAATTACGTACTAACTACCGGCACCGGGTCGGGCAAAAGCCTCACGTTTATCATCCCTATCATCGATGACATCCTGAGATCCAAGGAGGAGGACCGCACGCCGCGCACACGCGCGATCATTATCTACCCCATGAACGCGCTGGCAAACAGCCAGCTCGAGGAGTTCAAAAAATACCTCGGCAACGCGGAAGACGTGGACATCAAAGTCAGGCGTTACACCGGGCAGGAGTCGGATGAGGACCGCAAGGAAATGGCGAAAAATCCTCCGGATATCCTGCTGACCAACTACATGATGCTCGAATACCTGCTCACTCGCAGCGCGGAAGACACCGACAGAAAGGTGATCGAAAACTGCCGTAATCTCTCCTTCCTCGTTCTGGATGAGCTGCATACCTACCGGGGACGGCAGGGAGCGGACGTCGCCATGCTGGTACGGCGTCTGCGCATCACGACAGAATCCGACAACATGCTATGCGTAGGCACCTCGGCAACGATGTCAAGTGCCGATAATGCCGACATACGACGCCGTGCCGTAGCGAAGGTGGCTCGCACTTTGTTCGGAGATGAAGTTTCAACGGACGGTGTCATCGAAGAACGGCTCGTGCGCGTCACGGACACGGAGGTAAGTGATGACGAATTGCCCACGCTATTGAAAAATTATCTGCAGGGCAAACCCGAGTTTGATTGGACGGAGCATCCGGAGGATATCAGGCGTAATCCCTTGGCTATCTGGGTGGAACGTAATATGGGAAGTGTTTCGTCTCCGGATAACGGCGGTCTCCGTCGCGCTAAACCACAAAGTGTGACGGACTATTCCGAGAAGCTCGCCGAGATCACCGGCATGGAGCAGGATGAAACGAGGAATATCCTACAAGACTTTTTGCGAGAGGCGAGTGACGTCAGTGTCGGAGGTCGCACCCCTTTCGCCTTTAAGCTGCACCAATTTATCAGCGCGCCCGGTACCGTCTGCGTGTCGTTGGAACCACCGGAAGAGCGTTTGGTCTCTCTCAATCCGCGTTTCCGCGCTCGTAAAAAAACGGGGGAGGACGTTCCTCTCTTCACGGCATACTTCTGCGCCGAGTGTGGACAGGCCCACATCCCGGCTTGGTTTCACCGGAAAGATGGTCTCTATACACCGAGAAACTTGGATGATGATGTCCCTCTTGATGATGATAAGGACAGGGAGATACAGAGTTGCATCCTGACACCGGTGAATCCCGGCATAGAGATAGACGCGGACGGTGAGAAAGTGGATGTCCCGCATTATTTCGACCCGAAAAACATAGAAACTTTGCCGGAATCGTGGCTGGAAGAGAAAAAAGACGGGAGCATCCGCATTAAAAAGGAAAAAATGAAGTACAAGCCCGATGTGGTCTTCATCAGTGCGCAGGGTGAAGCTAAGAAGTCCGCCGAAGAGGGTGTGCCGTTCTTCAGGAGTCATCATAAATTCCCGTACTGCGTTCACTGTGGAACAGAATTTTCTCTACAAAGCAGCAAAATTCAAAATCGTCTCTTCGGGCTCTCCATCGAAGGTCGTTCCTCCGCTACAACCGCGTTGACTCTGGCTGCCCTCAACCTCATGCAGGAGGAAATACGCAACACAGATGAGCCGACTCTTAAGGAGGAGCTGCGTAAAATGTGCAAAATTCTGGGATTTACGGACAATCGACAGGATGCTGCCCTGCAGGCGGGGTTCTTCAATGACTTTGTACACGATGTCCTCCTCCGAGCGGCTTTGATTCGTGCCCTGAGCATGCATCCGGGGGAGGCTCTCGATGAATTTCGTTTAGTGGATGCCCTGCAGGATGCCCTCGGGGTGAAACGTATGTTTGAAAGGGACTCGACCGTCAGTGACGAGCAAAAGGCATACATCCTTGTAAACCCGAGAGCCAAGGGTTCCGACCTTCGGAACGCGGCAGACGCCATGCGTTTTTATCTCGGTTACTCACTCATCGCAGAACAGAGGGAGAGATGGCGGCGCAATAACCCCGGTCTGGAACAACTCAACGTACTTACCGTGACCTATCAGGATGTCGATGACGTCGTCGAGGAAGCAAGCATTAGCGAGCAAATACCGGCATGGGCAAGGTTAACTCACGATAGCAAGGTGAAACTCTTCACGTGTATTTTGGATTACCTGCGAAAAAAACTATGCATAGATAGTACCTACCTAGACGAAGAGCGACAAAGGGAGTATCAGACGAAGGAAAAGGGAAAGCTCACGACTCTGTGGAATTTCCCGGAAGGAAGGCTGACAGAGGGGAAGGTTGCCTACTTCTCCGCAGAGGACACAGATTCCGGGAATGTTTCTTTGGGGAGAGGATCTAAAATCGCCAAGGAACTCTCGGAATACCCACTCAATGGTGCAGACCGTGGGGTATGGCAGGACAACAAAGACGGATTTAAGAGGAAAGATTGTCCGGCACTCATTCGTTGTCTGTTTGAGGCAGCGGAAAACTACGGCATTGTCGAGCGTAGGAAAAACAACACATGGGTGCTCGATTCGCGTGCCATTCGCTGGAGTTTGGCCTCCGGCGCGGAGTCCAGACAGCAAAATGGCTACTTCCTCCGACTCTACAAGAGAATAGCAAAACTTTTGGAGCAGCCGGACCACGAGCTCTTCGGTCTGGAAGCGGCTGAGCATACCGCCCAAGTCGATTCCGAAAATCGCCAAAAACTTGAGAAGCGATTTCGCCATGAAAAAGGTTTGACGTCCGATGGGAACAGACCTTTACCCTCACTGCCCCTCCTCTTTTGCTCGCCCACGATGGAACTCGGCGTAGACATCTCCTCTCTGGATGTCGTCTTCATGCGCAATGTACCGCCGACGCCCGCCAACTACGCGCAGCGTGCCGGTCGTGCCGGTCGCTCCGGGCATGCTGCGCTGGCTATCACCTACTGCGCCGCGAACAGCCCGCATGATCAGTGGTTCTTTCATAAACAGGGAGAAATGGTACACGGCATTGTGCATCCCCCCGCGCTGGACCTCTCCAATCGCGATATGGTGGACAGCCACATCCGTGCCATCTGGCTTCATGCCGCCAACTACCAACTGGACGGATCTATCGCGAAAATACTCGACACCGAAAAGGATGACTTACCCATCCGCGCGAGTGTTCAGGCGGTGCTGAAAGATTCCGCTGTTGTCTCTAAGGCACGTGCCGGGGCGGAAAAGCTCATAGCGTCTATACGCCCCTTCATCCCGATAGGAAAGGAATTCGACTGGGCTTGGGACCCCGCCTACTGTCAGTCATGCCTAAAAAAAGCCTGGGATGACTTCAATAAAGCCTTTGAGATGTGGCGAGAGCTCTACTTGGCTACGAAAGGGCAGATGGAAGAATGCAACAAGATCATGATTGCAGGAACAGCCTCTCAGGGTGTGGATATCAATATGGTCGAAAAACGGCACAGAGAGGCATTTTGGCAAAAAAGACGCCTCGAAAACGAAAGTTCCGCGCGTAATGAATTTTACACATACCGTTATTTGGCGGGTCAGGGCTTCATCCCGGGGTATGATTTCCCGAGACTTCCGTTAATCGCGTGGATTCCGCCTAGGAGGGAGGATGAAGGGGAAAGCATCATTTCTCGTCCCCGCTTCCTCGCCCTGTCGGAGTTCGGTCCGATGAGTCTCATTTACCACCGGGGCTCAATTTATCAGGTGGACCGTGTCAAACTCCCCGCTCAAAAAAATCAGATCGGTAGTAAACTCCCCACGCGTGTCATCCAAATATGCCCTGAGTGCGGTCATTCCTGTCTCGTGCCGGTCGAAGATACGAAAAAGGAGCGATGTGAGATTTGCAACGCGGAACTGAAAGAACCGGACGACTCCATCTACAACCTCTACAAAGTGAACACAGTAGAAACTCGTAGGCGAGAACGCATTAACTCGACAATGGAGGAACGCCTACGCCAAGGGTACGAACTACAAACATGTTACCGCTTCGCGACGGAAAACGGGCGTCTGAACTGTAAACAGCGCGTCGTGTGCGACCACGGTCGACCCGCTAAGGAAGAGCAGGGTTCTTTCACGTACGGAGCCGCTGCAACCATTTGGCGTATCAATAAGGGATGGACGCGTCGCGCGGACCCTCACAAGCTCGGCTTTAAGATCGATCCTTCCACTGGTCGCTGGACATCCGACGCGGTAGCTAACTCGAACAAGGCAGCGAAGCCGGGATCCGCATTCCCCCGGAAGATTACGGTGCAGACGATTGTCCCCTACGTGGAAGATTCCCGTAACGCCCTCATCTACAACCTGCCGGAGCGTATTTATACAAGCGTGAAAGCGGTAGCCACTCTGCAGGCGGCTCTCGCCATCGGCATTGTTCGCACGTTCCAGATCGAGAGCTCGGAGATCATGGTGGAGGCCCTGCCGAACCGTGACATGCGCAGGAGTTTGCTCTTGTACGAAGCCTCCGAGGGAGGTGCCGGTGTTCTGCATCAACTCCTCGAACCGCCCGACTCGCCGGGATCATTGCAAAAGGTAGCGGAAGAAGCTCTCCTCGCCATGCATTACCTCAGAGATGGTCATGAGTTAATAGACACGGAGCTGAAATTCAAACAGGAAAAACGCTGCATAAATGCCTGCTACCGCTGTCTGCTTTCCTATCGCAATCAGCCGGACCACAGTCTCATCGACCGGCACGATCCCCTCGTCTGCGAGCTGTTGGTGGGATTCGCGAGCGGTCGTTACACAGTGGAGCCCGAACCCAATTCCGTTGAATCCGCTGATAGCCCTCTCCGGCAACGTTTATCGAGTTACGGTCTTCCCGCGCCGGATGCCGAGGCAAAAACTCTGCCGGGTGGTGCCGTGGCGGACGCTTGGTATAACGATGCCACCTTAGCCATATTCTGCGGTGCTATCCCCCCCGAAGCTGCTCACCTCGAAGACGAAATGGGCATCATTTGCTGTGCCCTGCCGGATAATCCCTCTGAAACCGATATCATGAACATCAAACAACACCTCCCACAATGACAACAGACAACACAACATACACCCCCGGAACACTGGTACGCGCACGCGGTCGCGACTGGGTCGTGGAAGCCGACTCTGAGTCCGACCTGCTGCATTTGCGACCGCTCGCCGGCGCGACGAACGCTTCCTGCTGGCTTCTGCCGACGCTGGAACAGGAAGCCCCTTGTCCCGCAAAGTTCCCACCGCCGAATGTGGCACGGCGCGGAAATAACAGTGAGCTCAACTTACTTCAGAGTGCCATGCGCATGCGGCTGCGCTCCGGGGCAGGTCCCTTCCGTTCCTTCGCCAATCTCTCCGTACAACCCCGCGCTTACCAGCTCGTGCCGTTGCTAATGGCTCTGCGTATGCAGGTGATTCGCCTGCTCATCGCGGATGACGTCGGCGTGGGCAAAACGATCGAAGCGGGGCTGATCTTGCGGGAGATGCTGGACCGTGGTGAGGTACAGCGGTTTTCTGTACTCTGCCCCCCGAACTTAGCCGCTCAGTGGCAGGCAGAATTGGCACAGCATTTTAACATTTCCGCCAAAATAGTTTCCTCGTCTTCCATAACCCGACTGGAAAAAAGTATACCGCCGGGGCATTCGGTCTTCGAGGATTTCCCATACACCATCATCAGCTTGGACTACATCAAGAGTGACAGTCACCGCGCGTCCTTCCTCAATAAGGCTCCGGAAATGATTATCGTGGACGAAGCCCACACCTGCACTTCCGTTACCAAGCGTAACCAGCAGCGATATGACCTTGTACGTACCCTAGCCAATGACAAAACGCGCCACATGCTGCTGCTCACCGCTACACCTCACTCCGGTATCGAAGAGGGGTTTTACCATCTGCTGGGGCTGTTGGACAAGGACTTCGAAGAATTCGGTGATGTGGACCAAGCTAAACGCAATAACCTTCGCGAACGTCTGGCTCGCCGTCTGGTGCAACGCCGTAGAGAGAATATCCTTCAGTGTTGGGAAAAGGATCGCAGCGAAAAGGTCAGCATCCTCCCTCATCGTGTACGGTCCGATGCCACCTACAAACTTGCCGGTCCTTGGGGGGATTTCTTTGAGGATGTACGTCAATACTGCGAACAGGAGGCACATAAGAGCAAAAACCGCATGATCTGGTATGCCATGCTCAATCTGCTCCGCTGCATTTCTTCCTCTCCCGCAGCCGCTGTCTCGGCTCTGCAAACGAGACTGAGCGGTGTCGAATCACCTGACAGCGAAGAGGACTTCTTCGCGCAATTCGCGGACTCCTCGGAGTCGGACGATGCCAACGATCGCGAGGCTCCCGCGCCGAATTGGGAGCACCTGAGCACCCTACTCACCCGCGCGGAGAAGCTCCGCGACTCCGGAGATGATCCCAAGATTGCCGCGTTGCGGCATGAGCTGGAGGATCTGCTCCGCGATAAGTATTCCCCCATCGTATTCTGCCAGTTCATCAGCACGGCAGAGTATGTAGCTGAAAAACTGCAAAAGCTCTTTCCCAAGTATACGGTAAAAGCCGTAACAGGCAACATCCTGCCGGGTGATCGAGCGCAGGCTGTGCGGGATCTCATTGCTGAGGAAAAACACATCCTCGTCGCCACCAATTGCCTATCCGAGGGGATCAACCTGCAGGATGGCTTCAACGCGGTGGTTCACTACGACCTCGAGTGGAATCCCACTCGCCATGAACAGAGAGAAGGTCGCGTGGACCGCTTCGGGCAGCTATCCCCCGAGGTACGCTGCGTCATGATGTATGGAAAAGATAACCCCATTGATGGTGTCATCCTCAAAGTGATTCTCAGGAAAGCCAGAACAATCGATCGCGAACTCGGGGTCGCTGTCCCCGTCCCCATCGATGGTGAAAAAATCGGTGAAGCCTTAGTGCATGCCGTGCTGCACGGCAACCAAGACGGCATCGAGAAATTGCGGCAGGAAGAAGCCCAAGCTTACCTCCCCGGCTTCGGTTATTTCGGCGACATGGCTTGGTCGGATGCCTCCGAACGCGGCAAAAAACCTGTCAGCATCTTTGCCCAAAAAGCCATGGATACGAAGGAAACCTCGGCTGAATATGAGCGTGTTCGTCACCTCCTAGGTTCTACAGATGAGTTGCGGAACTTCCTTCAAATTGCCTGCAAACGCTTGGGTGCTCCGCTTGAGCCTATCGGCAGAGACACAGATTCTTACAGACTTCGAATCCCCGATTTACCGGAGACGCTGATTCATCGCCTGCGCGAAGCGGAAATTGAACAGGATCGTAAGACAGGTCTCTGCCGCTTTACGCTGCTACCGGCGGGTTCAGAACTGCCGAGCGTTACCCGCGCTCACCCTCTCGTCTCCGTCATCGCCGACTACCTCGCCGAGCAGTCCTTGGAAAAAGCACCGGACACCGCCGCGCCTGACCCGGCCACGCTGCCGCGTTGCGCTGTTGTTCTCTCCTCCGATGTGGAAAAGTTGACTACCCTCTACAACCTGCGTTTGCGCCACATCCTATCCACCTCCTTCAGGCGAAAGCAACGTCAGATTGTGGTGGAGGAGCTCGTTACCTTGGTGCGTCGCGGTTCGGAACCCCCGCATTTTGCCTCTCAGGAAGAATTGAAGCACTATGACGGGATCAAGGCTTCCGGTAATATTCCGGATGTCGTCGCCGAGAGACTCTTGAAGCGTGCCCTCGAGTATTGGCAGACCCGCGAACACTCCCGCGTCCTTACCCCCCTCCTCACCGAACGCGCCGCTGCTTTGCAGAGCGATCACGAACGTGTGCGTCGGGAAGCCCGCGCGGACGCCGGTTCTGTGCAGGTTACCTGCTGTCCCGAGCCGGACCTGCTTTCTCTCATCGTTTACCAACCCTCTAACCTCAGCAATTGATATGAACGTATCTCAATACTTCCGTCACTACAACCTGCTCTTTTCCCCGGACCTGCTTCAGCGGGTGCAGGACCACACCCAACCCCTTTGCACGGATAAAGATTTCCCCGTCAAAAAGGGGCTTTCTGTGCGCGATGAAGCGCAGCGTGCCTACCGTATCGCTAGGTCCGCTTGGGAATCTCTTCGTGCCGCCGCGTCCGATCCGGAGGCTCAACAGCGTTTCTTCCGTACCATCTTCTGCGATGTATTGGGTTACGATGCCCCTTTCATTTGCCCGGAGTCGGGCATCCCTCCCGAGTTCCGAAAGGATACTCCCTTCGTCCCGGTCGACACCGCTGCCGAGGATGATCCTGCCCCGCAATCTCTCTTCCCGGTGTCCATGATGCTGAGTTGCGGTAAGGAATGCTTCACCCTCCCGGTGCTTGTCGTCCCGCAGAATGCGGAGTTGGACACAAAATTCAACTTTTCCACCGGGCAGCGTATGACGCCCACGCAGATGACTCAGGCATTCCTCAACGCTTCCCAAGAATACCTCTGGGCAATCGTCACCAACGGTTCCAACTGGCGTCTCCTGCGCGATAACCCTTCCCTCTCCCGTCCCTGCTACTTGGACATTGACCTAGAACAGATCATGCAGGACGACGCCATCGCCGCTTTCGATGGAGTATTTTGGCGTATGTTGCACTTCTCTCGCGCCGACCGTCAGCCGGATCGCGGCGCGGACTCCTGCCTCTGGGAACAGTGGCACCGGGACTTAGAAGAACACGGAGCACGGGTACGCGAAGGTCTGCGCGATGGGGTGGAGGAAGCTCTCTGCTGCCTAGGTACAGGTTTCCTCTGCGGTACCGGCGAAGGCAACGACTACCTGCGCGCAAAGCTGGCGGGCGGGGAGCTCAGTGCGCAGGATTATTACAACCAGCTCATGCGCCTCGCCTACCGCATTATCTTCCTCTCTGTGTTGGAGGATCGCGGTCTCCTGCACGAACACAGCAGAGCGGACAAACAAGCTACCGAGCGAGCGACCGCTATCTATGCCAAGGGATATTCCCTTTCCCGTCTCATTCCCCTCGCTATGTTCGCCGAACAGGAGGACTCGCGCTACGATGACCTCTGGCAGGCGCAGCTCATCGTTTTCCGCGCCCTCGGTCAGGATGCCGGTTCCCCGGAGCTGGCTCTCCCCGCTCTCGGCGGTATCTTCTCCCCGGAACAATGCCCGGACCTTGATGCCTGCCGTCTCCCGAACTCCGCCTTCCTCTCCGCTCTCCATTTCCTCCGCTGGTCTTCTCTGGACAACAAGCGTACGCTCATCGACTACGTCAATATGGACGCCGAGGAACTGGGCTCGATTTACGAGGGCCTCCTAGAACTTACGCCGCGTGTGGATAGCTACCGACGCTCCTTCTATTTCGTCGGCGGCAGCCATGACCCCTCCCTTTCCGCGTCCACAGAGAAAAAGCGGAAGGGCAATGTGCGCAAGGCTACAGGGTCCTACTACACGCCATCCTGTCTCGTGGAGCAGGTACTCCGCTGCGCTCTCGACCCCTTACTGGATGAATGTTGCCAAAGCCCCGTTTATACCCAGCGCAAAATCCTCGACCTGCGCATCATCGACCCTGCCTGCGGCTCCGGTCATTTCCTGCTGGCTGCCGCCCGCCGCCTAGCCGATCGCCTCGCCAAAGCGCGTACCCAAGGGCAAATCGGCTACACCCCACAGGTCTTCAGCCAAGCAATGCATGAAGTCATTAGTCACTGCATCTACGGCGTGGACATCAATCCCATGGCCGTCGAGCTCGTCCGTATGAACCTTTGGTTGGAGGGTTATCAACCCGGCAAAGCCCTTTCCTTCCTAGACGACCACCTGCGCTGCGGTAATTCCCTGCTCGGCGTGTTCGACGCTAAGTCTCTCTTGCTCCCCATCCCGGCAGATGCGTTCACATGCCACAAAGAGGATGATAAGGAGGTCAAGAATATCTGCTCCTTGCTCAGGGCGAGGAACCGCAAGCAGATCAAAAATCGGAAGAAATCTGTCAGTTCGCTCTGGGAGGGAAATCTCCCAGAACAGTCACAACGTTCCTACGGCGATGATCGCCCGTCTCAAGTGCGAGAGCATGCCTGCACTTGGAAAAATCATCACGAACAACTTATGGTTTCCCGCACTGCTATTACTGCAGATATTCGGATTGGTGCATTCATCCTTCCAAAACTCTCAGAGGAGTTCGTCCCCACTACCGCTACGCTGGATAATTTCTACGCGGGCATCATCCCTGCCGATGACGCTTCTATTCAAGCAGCACGTCAGGCATGTATGGGTGCAAGAGTTTTCCATTGGTTCCTCGAGTTCAAAGAAATTTTCGATCACGGGGGCTTTGACTGCGTGATAGGCAATCCACCGTGGGAGAAGGTGCAGTTCGAGCAAAAGAACTGGTTTGCTGCTCGCAATACAGTTATCGCCAATGCGTCCGGCGGTGTGCGTAAGCAGTATATTGATCTGCTAAGACAAGGTAGACTGGCTGCAACATTGTATCCTCAGGTCATGCCTAGTGACGAAGCATCTACAGCAGAAACAAATCTCTACCGTGAATATTTGAAGGGCTTGCGGACTTCGAATGCAAATAGCAATTTCTTCCGTAAGGGTGACCGTTTCCTCCTCACTGGGACTGACTGTGTTAATATGTACGCCCTTTTCGCTGAGCTTTTCCGCCAATTAATCAAAGTTGAGAACGGACGTGCTGGTATCATTGTCCCCACGGGTATCGCAACAGATGATTCCACAAGTGCCTTTTTCAATGATTTGGTGCGACAAAAACGTTTGAATGCGTTGTATGACTTTGAAAACAAGGAAGGACTTTTTCGCGATGTGCATCGACGCCAAAAGATGAGTATCTTAGCAATGGCTCCCTCAGAAACAATTGATGTAGCTTGCTATATGACTGATCCGCAGCAGCTGAGCGAGACGGAGCGACACGCGCACCTTCAAGCGAGGGATTTCATCCGATTCAATCCCAACACGGGTACCTGCCCGCTCTTCCGTTGTACGGCGGATGCGGAGTTGTCTGTAAAAGTTTACCGTGCGGTCCCAGTACTCCTCAACGAGAGAACGGGCGAGAATCCTTGGGGAGTAAACTTTAGGCAAGGACCGTTCAATATGACTAACGACAGTCACTTTTTCCTTACATCTATACCAGAGGGAGAGAGCGTGTTGCCTCTCTACGAAGGGAAGCTCGTTCATCACTTTGACTATCGTTTCAATACCTTTGAGGATGTCGGACCGGATTCGGATGTACGTAGGGTGACAGAAGCAGAAAAGCAGAATCCTGATTTCCAACCTTCTCCCCGATATTGGGTGCGGAGAGAGGATGTGCTGAAGAAATTGCCAAAATGCTGTAAACCAGCACCAAAGTGGTTTATCGGCTTTCGAGATGTAACTAATTCGTCTACAGGACGAACACTCGCTCTGTCCCTTTTCCCTTTCGCTGGGGTGGGGAATAGCATACAACTACTTTTCACAAATCAATCAACCAAATTTGAGACATGTCTCGTTGCGAATGCCTGTTCACTTGTGCTGGATTACATCGTTCGGCAGAAAATCGATGGGGTGCACTGTAGTCAGTTTCATATCAAGCAACTCCCCTTCCTGCCGCCCACAGCCTACGGCGAAGAGGATGTCGCGTACATCAGCCAACGCGTGTTGGAGCTCAGTTACACGTCATACAGCATGAAACCGCTGGCAGAGGCTTTAGGGTACGGTGAGGAGCCTTTTGTGTGGGACGAGGATCGGCGTGCGCAGCTGATGGCTGAATTGGATGCTTACTATGCCAAACTCTACAACCTGACCCGCGAGGAGCTGGCATACATTCTCGACCCGACTACCCGGTACCCGAAGAACTGCCCCACCGAAACCTTCCGTGTCCTACAGAACGAGGAAATGAAAGCCTACGGTGAGTATCGCACGAAGCGTTTGGTACTCGCCGCGTACGATGAACTCACCCGGCAGGGGAAATAAGCGTGTCGCAAGCGACAGATCGGGGATAGCAGCACATGCGCTCCAATAAAGTTGGACGTCTGGTGGGGTGCGATGCCCTGTTGCGGCGCAACGCGGGAGAAGTAGAAGTACGAAGTGAAGGGGTTAGGCGCAACGAGGTTGCGCAGGTAGGGCGGGAGGAGGCAAAGCCGAAACAACGTGTGGAAACTCACACAATTTTTGGGGACAGGTGTGGTGGAACGCGGGGGAAGATTTCAAATTTTGGAAATATTTGTAAAAAAAGCGGTTGACAGGGGGGAAGGGTACCGGTAGAATGTGGGCACAGAGCGGGGAGAGTGGGAAACTCCTTCGCATTGGGTGAGGTGGTGCCGTAAGACCACTCCTGAAGCTGCGGGAGCAGTGGAAGGGCAAAAAATGTGACGGCAAAGGTCAATCCTTCGGCAGAGAAGCCGATTGAAGGGAGGACGTGAAGCCGTAGCAAACGACCCTGAAAGGGGGAGGACGCTGCGGTTTTTTGCGTTCTGCGAGACCGGAGTTGTCATGGTTCCCGCGAGTAAAAACAATAACCACAGACAACTATGTTAAAGCTCAATGACATCGTAGATGTGACGGAAGCGACAGGGAATGCCGGTACGCTGATAGAGATGAAAAGCGAAGAGATGCTGCGGGCGAGGGCGAGGAGAGATGCGAGGATGATGCAACCGATCAACTTTCAGGAGTTCAAGTACATCCATAGAGTAGAACCCGGAAGTGCCTTAGAGACACTGGCGGATAATGTAGACCTGCTCTTGGAGCACACGGAAGAGATAGCGGCACGCCCGGAAATGGCGGAGAATATGGAGGTGAGGGTGCAGGCACCGTTGGGAAGGATACTCGACTTGGGAGATATAGTGCGGGTATGGCGGCTGGAGCAGAAGGGATGGGTGCGCGTATCCACGGAAGGGCACAAACTATATACCATTTTATTTGATGGGAGCCCGTTAAGCGGAGGATGCTACCTGTACCGGGTGATGGATCCGGTGACCAAGATGACGGGGTCGCCGGATGTTCGACCGAGCACACTCGACGCATACAGAGTGAATATGACGATAGAGCGGGCGGAGAGGCGACCGTGGAAAGAAATACCGCATCCACCGGCGGTAAAGCATGAAAGTTCGTTTGCAAAGTGGGAGCGAGAGACGAAGAAGCGCATGTACACGGTGGCGGAGGTGACACCGCGATACATCATACCGCCGGTCATGACACTGGCAGAGATCGTCGCGTATTTCAAACGGTAGCACCATCTTCGGAGAGACAGCGCGACACCTGCGCCGCCGAGACGGAGGTGTCAGAAGAGCGAAGCCGCTCGGTCGATCAGCCGTAGCATCCTGCGAGTGAAGGAAGTTCTCTGTTCAATTTCTTCCCCCTCTGCCATGAGCATGATCATGGTGAAGCGTTGCATCATCTTGTATGACACGTCGCTGCACACATGGGGGAGGAGCATTTCTTCCTGCTGTGTTCGGGGAGGGACGAGCTTAGCAAGCTTGTCGGTGCCCGTGATATAGGAACGACGCTCCGTGTCAAAGTCATTCGCAATGCGTTTTCTTTCGGAATCCTGCTCCCTCAATACGTCACCGTGAATGCGGCGTACCTTTTCAATGTAAGATTCAGCTTCCTCCCGAGATTTCAGGGCATTTATTTCCGTTTCGTACTGCCGAAGCAGGGACACTTGACGGGATATTTGGTCGGCGTAACATTGCTCAAAGCGGTGAGTGTAGCGGTCACACATCGCATGATAGTCCTTGACGCGGGCAGCTTCACCGACGCGGTCTGTTAGGATGCGAGTCAGTTCCCCCGGTGGGAGGGCAGATTGTTCTCCAGACAAGGTATTCGGGGCATCCCCTTTGTCCTCATGGAAAAAAGACTTCCATAGACCGAACGCCACGCCCAAGACTAGGCAGCCCAACGCGGCACCTTCCAGCACTAGGCGGGCGCGGCGGGTCCGTCGGAACACACCTCGAGGCAACACTCCGTCAGCCCAGCATTGCAACCACTGGTCCACATTCTGGCATCTCTCCGTCGGACGCAGGGACATGTTGCAATTCAACAAACTCAGCAGCGCATCCGGGTAGGCTAGGCGAGATGACTCACGCGAGAGTGGCACTAGGTCATCTTGCATTAACCTCGCGTCCGCGCCCTCCGGCAATTTCCCGGTGAGCAGCTCGTACCACGTAGCCGAGAGCGAGTAGAGGTCTGTCCACGGACCGATGTGTCCCTTACCGGTGATTTGTTCCGGGGCAGCGTAACTGCGGGAGAAAGCCCCTTGCGTTGTGGTGGAGGTGGTGCGTTCCGGACGGTTCAGGGCTGCGCCGAAATCGATAATAACCGGCTTGCCTGTCGAATCGAACATGATGTTTGTGGGCTTGATATCCCGGTGCACGATGCCACGATTGTGCAGGTAGCGCAAGGCATCCAAGAGCATGCGCAGCCAAGAAATGCTTCGGTCTGCCGTGAGGTTGCGACCGGCAGCACTTGAGGTGATGTCCCTGAGGGTACCGCCCTGTAACCAAGGCATGACGCAAAAGACACCGCCGTTGCCCCAGATGACGTCATTGATACGCACGATGCCTTCGTGATTCAAGCCCGTGAGGGTACGCATTTCTTTGCGCATGTCATTGAGGGCATTCAGGTATTGCTGTTCCCACTCCGGGCGGGCGGGTTTGATGGAGCCGGTCTGCGTTTCGCGTATACACAGCCCCTCAGGGAAACATTCTTTGACAGCCACGCGCTCTTTGGTCGATTCATCCCAAGCGATATAAGTGATACCGAAGCCTCCCCGACCGAGAGCCTTCAGTATCTTGTAGCGGTCGTTAATGTACGTTCCCGGAGGTAAATCAAAAACGGGGGATGTCATGGTTTAACCTCCCATCGCAGTGTTGCATTCACTCCTCCCCCGTTTGAGACCTACTCTGAACCAAGATCCGCTAACGTTTTTTGCAGGAATTCCTCAAGCGTCAGACCCATGGCAAACGCGCGCTCTTCCAAACGCTTTGTGATTCCCGTATCCAGACGTATTGTCACATGCGTCTGCAGGCTCACGTTGATGGAGGAGCTAGGCATCAACACGGGCTTTTGAGCAATCAACTCCCGGATGATGTATGCCTTTGCCTTGGGGATGGGCTTCTTAGCCATCCAGTTCCGCACCGTTGTCTCCGACACGAAACAACGCTCCGCCAACCAAGCGTAATCGTGCTTGTTTGCTTTCAGCCACAACTTGATTTCCAGCTTGAGATCGTCGTCTATTACTTCACCCATGCGCGTATTCTATCGCTTTTCGGTGATTTGGTCAAGCCCGTAATCGCAAATTTCTTTATTTTTTCTACATAAAATTTTTTTGGAGGAGCAATGAAACAAATCAAACATGTCCCAAGAAAACTTCTGAAAATCGCCGTAATGCTTGTTCCTACGCGGGTTACAGACGCGTAACAAGAAGTACTTCGTACCTCGTACTTAATTTCCCCGCAACAAACTCATCGCTCTATTCTGAGCACTTGATTTATTTGGGACGGGTGTGGAAAAAAAACACACCCGTCCCAATAAAATTCCCGAAAAACGCTGCGATGCTAATTCCCATGCGGGTTGCGGACGCTCTGCGTACCAAGGGGGCTTCAATCTCACGGGTGCATGAATCCGGTCCCCACACGTCGTTTTGGCTTTACCTCCTCCCGCCATGCCCGCGCAACTCCGTTGCGCCTAACTCCTTCACTTCGTACTTCGTACTTCGTACCTCGTACTTGATCACCCCCCCCCTGTCTTCCTGCCTCAAGGTCACCGCCCACCGCGAAGCTCATGTTTTTCCTGGGACGGCTGTGAAAAAAAACGGGGGAGGGAAGAATAAGCTTGAAAGGGCGAGAGAGATGTGGTAGAAGAGAAACCGGAAAGGGGGGGGAGAACAGACCCCGCCACGAAGATGATGCAGACGACATTAAAACTACACGGGCTCGTAGCGGCGACGCACACGCCGATGCGGGCGGACGGCACTTGCAATCCCGATGCTGTGGAGGCGCAGGCGCAATTCTTGGCGTCCCAAGGAATCAAGACGACATTCATCACCGGGTCCACGGGTGAATCGGCGCACATGCAGCTCACGGAGCGCAAGGAAAACATGGCTGCGTGGGGAGAAGTAGCGAAGAAATACGGGATAGACTTCGTGGTGCACACGGGCGGCAACAGTGTTACGGATGGACGGGAGTTAGCGGCGTATGCCGTGAAGTGCGGAGCGGCGGGGACGGCCAGTAACTCCCCCTGTTACTACAAACCCGGGAGCGTGGACGCGTTGGTGGACTGCTTGGCGCACGAGGCGGCTGGGGCACCGGAGCTGCCATACTATTTCTACGACATCCCCGCGCTCACGCACGTGGCATTCAACCCCTGCAAAGTGATAGCCGCCTGCGCGGCAAAGATACCGAACTTCTGCGGCGTGAAGTTTACCAACCCGGATTTGGCACTGTACATGGAAGCCCTCAACTACGAAGGCGGGAAGTACGACATACCGTGGGGAGTGGATGAGTGGTTCTTGGCGGCGTTGGCGACCGGGGCAAAAGGCGGGGTGGGTTCCTCCTTCAATTACGCGCCCAAGCTCTACCAAGACCTCATCCGTGCTTTCCACGCGGGGGACATGGAGGAAGCGCGCCACTTGCAGTACCTCTCGGTTCAGATGATCAACATCATTGCCGCGAAGGGGTACATGGGGTGCTGCAAGGCGATCATGGGCTGGTGGGGCGTGGATTTGGGACCGGCGAGACTTCCCATGGGGACACCGGATGCCGCCACTGTGGCACAGCTCAAGGACGAGCTCAAGGCGATCGGTTTCTTTGACTGGGCAATCAACAAATAATGCCATCTATTCCGGACATGGACACGACACAACTCGGACAATTCTACAAGGACAAATTGCTCGACGAGGTAATCCCTTTTTGGTTTCCGAGAGCTGTAGACGAGAAGCACGGTGGACTCTACCACTGTTTTGACGCAGACGGAAGCTTGGTGGATACCGACAAGAGTGTGTGGGCACAGGGACGGATGGCGTGGATGCTGCTCACCTGCTACATGAGCATAGAGCGGAACCCCGATTGGCTGCGTTGGGCGGAAAGTGCCCTGCGTTTCCTAGAAGAGAAATGCGTGGACCGCGAGCTCGACCGGATGTACTTCCATGTGGCAGAGGACGGCACCCCCCTGCGCATGCGACGCTACGCTTACAGTGAGTGCTTTGCCGCCATAGCTTGGGCTGCGCACTACGGTGTTACGGGAGACCCGCACAGTGCGGAGCGCGCCCGGCATTGGTTCGGTGTGTACGCCGACATCTTCTTCACGCCGGGCAGGATGGCACCCAAGACCACGGGCAAGCGACCCGCAGAGAACTTGGGGTGTCGGATGATCATGATCGTCACCTGTCAGGAACTCCGCAAATATCTGGGTGAGGAAGGGGGTGTGTACACGGCGTGGATAGACCGGTGCATTGCCGACATCCGGCGGCTTTTCCTGCACGAGGACATTCGCGCCGTCGTAGAGAATGTGGCACCGGACGGAAGTGTGATTGACCATTTTGACGAGCGCACGCAGAACCCCGGGCATGCCATAGAAGGCGGGTGGTTTCTGCTGGAAGAGTCTCGCCGTCGGGGAGGTGACCAGAAGATGGTGGAGACTGCGTGCAAAATGATTGACTGGGCATTGGAACGCGGATGGGACCCTCAATACGGCGGTTTGTTCTACTACACGGACGTGTACCGCAAGCCCGTGCAGGAGTATTGGCATAACATGAAGTTTTGGTGGCCGCACGATGAAGCATTGATCGGCACATGCTTGGCGTACGTTACCACTGGTGAAGAAAAATACGCCGAATGGCACCGGAAAGTGCACGACTGGGCGTTCACCCACCTGCAAGACCACGAGCACGGGGAGTGGTTCGGGTACTGTGAGAGAGACGGTTCCCCCGCCAATGGTCTAAAGGGGTCCATCTGGAAAGCATTCTTCCACCATCCGCGCGCCCTTTGGCACTGTGCCCGATACTTGGGTGCCATCCCGGACGTAACTCCTATTCACTCTATGAAGAGCTAACGCGCATGATTATCGGCATACTCAACTCCGGCGGCGACTGCCCCGGCATCAACGCAGTTATCGAAGGGTTCGTATCCGCCGCCTACCGGCGTGGTTGGCGAGTCATTGGCTTCCACGATGGCTTCGAAGGGCTACTTCCCATCGAGGGCGGACGACGCTACGAGCTACTTACCCCCGCGAAGACGCACAAAATACGGTCGTTGGGGGGCACCATTCTGGGCACGACAAGTACGGGGAATTTCGCCGTGCAAGTTAACAAGTTGGGGCGAGCCCACGTGGAGACCAATACCATGGCGAAAGCCAAGAAGACGATTACCGCATTGGGGTTGCAGGCCTTGGCGGTGATTGGCGGAAACGGCTCGGCGCGTACGGCCAGTTTGCTGTCGGAGGAGGGATTGCCCGTTATATCCATTCCGAAAACCATCAACAACGACCTGTGCCCGGCATCTGACTTCACATTCGGCTTCCAGAGTGCTGTGTCGGTGGTGACCGAATCCATCGACCGCATACGCACCACTGCCAATGCGCACCAACGCATTATGGTGATAGAGGTTATGGGAGACCTTTCCGGGTGGATTGCGCTGTACAGCGGAATTTCATCTGCGGCGGATGTGGTACTCATCCCGGAAATACCCTTTGACTTGGAAAATGTGGTGGCATGTGTCAAAGCCCGCAAGTCTGCCGGGCAACGCGAGATCATTGTGGTGGTGGCGGAAGGGGCTCGCCTCAATGGAAAGCTCATCACAGTGCGGAATAAAGACAATGGTGATGAGCGACTCGGCGGCATCGGGAATCGGCTCTGTCACGCTTTGGAAGAGATGACCGGCATTGAGGCGCGGTACTGCGTGCTCGGGCATACCCAGCGCGGCGGCAGTCCCTGTCCCTTCGACCGCATTTTGGGCATTCGCTTCGGAGTTGAAGCCGTGAAGCTGATTGAGCAAAACGACTTCGGCAATACTGTCGTGCTACAGGGACTCAACGTGGGGTACATTCCCATTTCAGAAGCCATCGCGGAGCCGCGTATGGTTAAGTCAGACAGCCAGCTTGTCCGCACCGCGCGGAACTTGGGCATTATTTTCGGTGATAGGAAACCGGAAGACCTTTGTAAGGTTACCCTTTGAAAATTAAATAATTGCTGAATGAAAAAACGAAATGCGATTTTGGTCGGGCTGGTGGCACTCTTCGCGGTGCTCTGTGTATCCTGCTCCGAGATAACGCCGGAAAGCGCACCGCCGCCCGAGCAGCGAACGCCGAGTTACTTGGCTCTTGAAACCTATTCCGGGCGCATCCTCTACACCGGGAATCCCAACGAGCGGCGACCCATCGGCATGCTCGCTAATGTTGCGACCGCTCTCGTCATTCTCGATTGGGTAAGTTCCCAGAACCTTGGCATGGACACGCAGCTTACTGTACCGGCGGATGCCTGCCGATGGGAGAAGACGAACCTGCTGAATCTCCGCCCGGGTGACCGGATATCTTTGCGGGATGCGCTGCATTCGGCGGTGATGTGGGATGACAGTGCCAGTGCGGTGACTTTGGCGCACGCGTGCGGAGTTACCCTCGACACAAAAGACCCGGAAGGGGCTTTTGTGCAGCAGATGAACCAGATGGGACGCGCGATAGGTATGAAGACGACGCGTTTCAAGGGGTCCAGCGGAGCCGTAGTTACTCAGTCTGACACGCATGATATGGCTAAATTGGGGATGTATGCCATGCAAAAGCCCGCGTTCCGCTCGATATGTTCCAAGAAGAGTTATGTAGCGACGGTGAACGGTGCGCGTACCGTGACCATCATTAATTCTAACAGCCTGTTGAATAACGCACGGGTGGACGGTGTGCGTGCCGCTCGTTCCTCCTCTGCCGGGGCGTGTTTGCTGGTATCGGCAAGCCGACCTTCCGTGAAATTGATGAATCCGTCCACCCGGACAGAAGAGACTTATCCGCAACGTTTACTCATTGTCGTGCTGGGTGCGCATAGTTCGCAGAGTCGCTACAAAGTGGCGGAACTCCTGCTGCGCGATAGCTGGAAGGCATGGGAAGAGTGGCAGAAGACATGCGATATAAGCGACGTTTCGAAGTTCATTACCGTCCCGCGATAACATGAATATAGGAATACTCAACGCAGGGGGAGATTGCCCCGGACTGAATGCCGTCATTGAAGGTGCCGTGGGTGCGGCAACAGCGCGCGGCTGGACGGTGTACGGATTTTATGACGGGTTTGAGGGACTGCTTTCGACGCCGGATGATGAGCGTTGGCGTATCCTTACTCCCGCTAATTGCCTCAATATTCGCTCTTTGGGTGGAACGGAGCTCGGCACGGTCAATAAAGGGCATTTCACGGTTAAAAGCGGTGTGGATGGGCGCGTCAAGATAGCCGACGAAGTCCTCGAATGCAGTCGTGCCACCGTGGAGAGACTTGGGTTGGAAGCACTGATCGTGGTGGGAGGTGACGGATCGCAGACCATCGGCTTGGAGCTACGCCACATCGGGTTACCCATCGTCGGGGTACCCAAGACCATTGATAACGATTTGGGGTCCACCGACTACACTTTCGGATTTTGGACAGCGGTTTCGGTAGTCAGTGGGGCTTTGGATAGATTGCGTACTACGGCAGACGCGCACCAACGCATGATGGTGGTGGAGGTGATGGGACGCCACGCGGGGTGGATAGCACTGTACGGGGGCATTGCCGGCGGTGCGGACGTCATCCTGATTCCGGAGATTGAGTTCAAACTCGAGGAAATTGTGAGGAAGGTGGAGTTGCTCAAGGCACTCGGACAACGTGAGATATTGCTCGTGGTAAGTGAGGGAGCTAAGATCGGAGGCAAGCTGCTGACCTTAGATGAGGAAACCAAGGGCGAGGTGCGACTCGGAGGCATTGCGTCCTTCTTATCCACTAAATTGGAGACGATAACAGGTATAGAGACGCGGTATTGTGTGCTCGGGCATGTACAACGGGGGGGCTCGCCTATTCCGTTCGATCGTGTGCTGGGGGTGCGCTGCGGGGCGAAAGCAATCGACCTCATTGAGGAGGGGAAATTCGGGGACACGGTGGCACTTATTCGCAACGAGATTGTATCCATGCCCATAGAAGAGGCCGTGCGGGGATTGCACTTGGTAGACGAAAAGAGTCAATTGGTGGAAGCCGCGAAGGAAATCGGCGTATCTTTCGGGGATGAGTAGCGGCACCACAGAAACCGAGAACGCATGAAGTTTTTGCGGCGTAATTTGAGCCTCATGCTCGCCCTGCGCTATCTGAATCCGCTGCGCACCCTATTTTCGATCATCACCCTCATCTGTCTGTTGGGAGTAGCGATGGGTGTGACCGTGCTCATTGTGGTGCTCAGTGTGATGGAGGGATTGCAGGATGAAATTGAGACCCGTTCACTCGCCTTTACCCCGCATTTTGTCGTTTCTCTGAACGATGGGGTGCAGCCTCTCCCCCTGATGGAAGAGGAGACCAATTGGCCTGAGCTCCGTGATAAAATTGCCAAGGTTCCGGGCGTGGTGGCAGTGTTTCCGCAAGTAACAGCCCATGTGCTTGCTCAGAGTGATCTCGGGCGCAGGAGTGCCACCTTTACGGCGGTGGACCCGGGTAACACCGGGCAGATTGCCCCGCTTGCCGAGATGCTGCGGCGCGGCACCTTTGACTTTGGAGAAGGTCTCAACCAAGAATGCGTGATGGCTGCCCAAACGGCTTTCTCTCTCGGGCTGGATGTCGGGGACCGCGTGCACGTCGTACCGCTGGGTAGTTTAGACAAGATTACGCCGCTGCTTACCACGGTACTTTCGCCGATGCAGACGCGCAGTGATCCCTCTTTTATGGCAGCACTCAACGCACTCTTCGATGGGGCTACGGCGGTTGACGGGGGAGGGGTGCTGGTGCAGGATGCTAAGCTGAAAGACGTGTTCGAGCGACTCGCTCGTGTTGATGTAGCCAAGCTGCGCCCGGGCGAAAATGAGTTACTCGGCGAGCTTTCCGTGCTCGCGAATAAACACGAGGACGGTCAGACTCCTTTCTCCGCGCAGGAGCGCGAGCAATGGCTGGCTGCCGTAGACCGTCTTGCGCATCTCGACAACGACAAAGAAGACGGACGCGCCCTGAAGAGCGTGCGCGACATGGTACTGCCGGTGGACCTCGATATCACGGGTATTTACCAACCGCCGGAGAATATGCCCGGACCGGATATTTTTGTTCCGCTACCTATTGCGCAGGAGATGGTGGGCTATGAGGCAGACGGCAAGAATGAGGTGGCGGGGCTCAGCGTGCGTGTCCGCAATGACATGATTCACCGAACGGGAGAGATTGAGCAGCAGATTCGCGCGCTCCTCCCCTCAGTCGTCATGGAGACACCGGATGGACCGCGCGAGTTACAGTGGCAGATAACTCCGTGGTCAGAGAGTTTCAAGCAATGGCATCAAATGATTGCCAAAGAGCGGATTATGATGAGTTTTGTGCTCTCTTCTATCTCGGTCATTGCCAGCTTCTGCATCATGGCTGTGATGTTTACGGTCAGTCTGCAACGCAAGCGGGAAATAGCAGTTCTTCAGGCTCTTGGGGCAACTCCGTACAAAATTATGTCGATTTTTACGTGGCAGGGAGTGATCATTGGGGTGGTGGGTGCGGCACTCGGGGTGCTCCTGGCTCTGCTGGTGCTTTATTATCGGCTTGAAATACAAGCGGCTTTGGCAAGTATCAACATGGACCCCTTCCCGATTGACACGCACGGGATTTCTCTCCCGGCGAAGTTCAGCTTTCGCACCTTTGCCGAGCAGGCGATTTTCGCTTTCGTCCTCGTGACACTCGCGTCTGCTGTTCCCGCTTTCTTTGTCTCACGGCAAGACCCCGCTAAAGCGTTACGCTCCAATTGATGCAAATATACTGGCAAGAGGACGGGAAACGGCGGGGACCGGCGACGGTGCCGGATGTCCTTTCGCTTATCCGACTGGGCGAGCTCCGTTGGGATACGCCGGGATGGCATGCCGGTTGTCAAGGCTGGCGTCCGCTGTGTGAGCTACCCGCTCTGGTCGACTTTGCGCCCACGCAAACTCCGCCGGACGGGGCAAGGGAGGAGAGCAAGGAGCCTGTACCGGAAGACGCGGAAACTAAGGAGCAGCCGACAGTCGTGCGCGTAGCTTTGCCGTCCCCACATCAGCGTTTCTTTGCCCGAATCATCGACTGCTCCATCTATGCGGTACTTGTGCTGGGCGTCATGTACGCTTTCGGTGTACCTTACCACCAATTCGCGCTCCCGGGTTCGCCCCTTTTTTGGTTACCTTTTCCCCTCGTGGAAGCTCTGATGTTGCGGTATTTCGGTGGTACGCCGGGCAAGTTATGGATGCGCATTCGCGTGCTCAATGTTAGGAAGTTGCGTTTTTTGATATTGCTGGGTAGGAGTATTCATATTTTTATCTTTGGTATGGGGATGATGGTGCCACTTTTCATGTTCGTGACTCTGACTTTCTCTTATTTTGATGTCAGGCGCGTCGGTATATCGTGGTGGGACCGTCGTACGGGCGCGGTACTTGCCTCTGTTTCGCACAATCCGTTCGCCTACGTGCTGTCGGCTGTGATTTTCGTCTTCTTGTGCGCCCAGATGTGCTGTTTCTTCCTTTCACCTTGGCTTCCGGATATGCTCGAACAACTCCGACAGGAAGACCCTCAACTCATCGAGTACATCCGTGATATGCTGCGACAGTAAAACTTTTTCACTTTTTCCGGGAACAAATTTTGCTTGTCGGATGCGAAAAAACGTGGTAAAAGCATGTCGTGCGGGGGCAGCGTATTGCGTCCGCAGGTAAATTAACCCTCATACAACCATGCCGGTTCCGACCCAAGAACAGTACATTAAGATGCTCAATACGGCTAAAAAGGAAGGCTTTGCCTATCCGGCCGTCAATGTTACCACCATTGAAGTTATTAACGGGGCACTGAAAGCCTTTGCCGAGGCGAAGTCTGACGGGATTATTCAGATATCTCTGGGTGGCGGCCAGTTTGCTTCCGGTTCTGCCGTGAAAGATTCTGCCACAGGGGCTATCGTTTTAGCAGAGGCTGTGCATCGCCTCGCCGAGAAATATGATGTGTTGGTGGCACTCCACACCGACCACTGCCAAGCAGACAAAATCGACAGTTTCCTGCGCCCTCTCATTGCGGAGTCCAAGAGACGGATTGCTGCGGGTAAGGGACCGTTGTTTAACTCCCACATGCTCGATGCTTCGGCTCTCCCGATGGCAGAAAATCTGGCGATTTCCAAGCAACTGCTCAAGGAGTGTGCGGAAGTGGGCATTGTGCTCGAAATTGAGATCGGCGTGGTAGGCGGAGAGGAGGACGGCGTGGACAACAGTGGACAGCATGCCGCGAAGCTCTACACTTCACCCGCTGATATGTTGCGCACCTACGAAACCCTCAACGGGTTAGGTGAGTTCATGCTCGCCGCCACCTTCGGCAATGTGCACGGTGTGTATAAACCGGGTGCTGTGAAACTCGAGCCCAAAATCCTCCGCGATGGTCAAAAAGCGGTGATGGAAAAACACGGTGAGGACATGCGCTTGGTGTTCCACGGCGGCTCGGGATCAGACCTCTGCGACATCCGTGAGGCTATCTCCTACGGTGTGGTGAAGATGAATATCGATACGGACACGCAGTACGCGTTTTCCAAACCTATTGTCCTGCACGTCTGCCAAAACATCGATGGCATGTTAAAGGTGGATGGAGAAGTGGGCAACAAGAAGGTTTACGACCCGCGCTCTTATCTCAAGAAAGGGGAGCAAGGTATCTGCGACCGCCTGAAGATTGCCACCTCCGATCTTATGTCTGAGGGTAAGACGCTCTTCGGAAAAATCTGATCGTCTGCCCATTCCCATGTGGCTCCGATGGGGGGGCTGCGTGCCTATGCTGTAGGTACGTAGGGCGTTGTGACGTAATTTTCAGGAGCCGGGAAGTGGCATTGAAAGTGGGATTACATGCGTCCCAATAAAACTTGCAAAGCTACCCGGAGACACATCTGTCCCAAGTAAATTAGGGGTTGAGTGGCGAGCGATGACTTTGTCGCAGGGAAACAGGGAGATGATTAAGTACGAGGTACGAAGTGGAGGAATTAGGCGCAACGCGGTTGCGCAGGGGAGTTGGAAAGAGGCAAAGCCGGAACGATGCGAGGGAAATAAATCAGTGCACCCGTGAGGGTAAAGCCCCCTTAGTGCGCAAAGTGTCTGCAACCCGGATGGGGATTGGCATTGCGGCGTTTCTCGAAAATTTTATTGGGACAGATGTGACCCGGAGACGGATTTTCTGTGTCATAATTGTAGAAAAAAGATTGACGGAGACGAACTTTCTAATACCATGGGCACGCGCGTGGGACACCTCTTGACAGCGTGGTAGTGGGTGGAATATGCACGAGAAACAGCTATGCCATTAAAATCAAATTCTTCAACATCAGTAAAGCGTGCCGGAAAGGGCTCGGCACAGGGAATCCGTGGGGGCGAAGTGAAGTCGGCTGGCGGGAACGCGAGTCGAATGCAAGAAAAGCTGTCTACTGCCGCGAAAGGGTCTGCACAGAAGAGCCGGGGGAAAAGGGGATCGGCTGCGTCCGCAGAAGTCATACATGCCGGGCAGACAGCGGTGAGGA
Organism: uncultured Akkermansia sp.; assembly: GCA_964459715.1. Taxonomy (GTDB): domain Bacteria; phylum Verrucomicrobiota; class Verrucomicrobiia; order Verrucomicrobiales; family Akkermansiaceae; genus Akkermansia. The sequence goes on along the minus strand of CAYWNS010000006.1, from coordinate 16,560 downwards.
AGCCAGTGCATAAGGCTGTCGGGAAAGCTCCTGCGAAGGGCGTGAAGGCAAAAGCAGAGAGGGCGCGGGGAGGTATCGAGCAGACAGGTAAGAGGGAGATCAGGCGGAAGAACATTGGTGAAGCATCTGCGCAGGAGATCGAACAGCAGCTGGGAAGCAAAATTGCCGTGGAGGCGGCAGTGAATACGACTGCCAACAAGGTATTCACGGAGGAAGCGGGAAAAAATCGTGCTGCGAAAGAGCCCAAACAGAAGCCGGATAAGCCCGCTTCCGCAGAGCGGGCTGCCGCAATACCTAGAAAAAGTCAACCCAAAGAGGAGAAGAAAGACGCACTGGCGGGGGGGGCGGGGAACAAGCAAGCATACGAGACGAACAGCATCCCCGAAGGGAAACATACGGCGAGCGATACACAGGCATCGGAGACTCCTATTGCGCCGAAGAATACGGGAAGCAAGAGTCGACGGCATACAAGCAAAAAGCGTAAGAAAGCTTTTCGGACGATAGACATCAAGATTACATCAGCACTTCTTCAGGAATACTTCCCGGATGATCTGACACTGAAAATTGCCTTCAAAAACTTGGTAACCCTAGCCAAGAAGAATGGGGGATATGTTACGAATGATGACATTATATCCGCCCTCCCGGCTGATGGATATGAAGCGCAGGACACGGAGCAGCTCTTTGAACGACTACATTCCTGTGACATCGAGGTGTTGGATGAGTTGTCCTCAGTAGACCCCCCCACTCTTGGGGAGAATACGCAAGACAAACTGCGACAACTCGTGGTACAGGCCAATGAGCAGGGTTTTTTGACCTACGATGACATCAACGATATACTTCCCGTATCAATCATAGACCCTGAGGAACATGACAGGATCATGGAAAGTCTGCACAGCATGGACATTAGGATTATTGACGCATCAGAGGTGGAAGATTTGCCAGCAGCTGATGCTCAGGGGGAGGACTATTCCGAGCAAGACGACAGTGAAAAAACGGCAGATTTGGATGATCCGGTGCGCATGTACCTCAAGCAGATGGGGCGGGATGGGCTGTTGACGCGCGAGCAAGAAGTGAAACTTTTCACAGAGATAGGTGAGGCTAGGGATGCATTGCAAAAGGGACTGCATCGCTTGGGTATCGTTGCCACCTACTTTCAGGAACGCGCAACAAAACTCATCCGAGACAAAGAGCGACAAGACAGAGAGCGACAGGGAGGAGAATGTTTAGCCGAAAAAAACGACGAGTCTCGAGAGAGGTACTTTAAGTTTGTACGTACCGCACTTCCGAAGTTGCAAGAGTACTACGATGCGGCGACCCTTGCCTACTCACGCCTACGCAAGACCCATCGCAGAGATAAAGGGGTCGATACCGTCAACTTGGGGTATATCATCAATAAATTGGAAGATTTGTATAAAAATTTTTCCTTCAAACCGAAGACATACGAAGAGTTCATGGAGGACGTGAAGGGGGAGTATGATCGCATCCTCCAAATCAAGCAGCAGCTGAAGGTTCCACCGAAAGACCAAACGTATCGTGACTCGTTGATGGAGATTGAGATGCGGTTGTGGATGTCCATCGACGAATTTGAGGAACACTACAAGAAGATGCAATCATACATGAATGAGGCAAGGCAAAAAAGGGATAAGGTGATCAAGGCGAATCTGCGTCTTGTCGTATCTATTGCCAAAAAATACACCAACCGGCAGCTCGCCTTTTTGGACCTCATTCAGGAGGGCAATATGGGATTGATGAAAGCAGTGGAAAAATTTGAGTACCAGCGGCACTATAAGTTTTCTACCTACGCTACATGGTGGATACGCCAAGCAATAACTCGTGCCATTGCAGACCAAGCGCGTACCATTCGCATACCGGTGCACATGATAGAAACCATCAACAAGATCATGCGTGTGCAGAGAAAGCTTGTGCAGGAATTGGGGCGCGAGCCTACACCGGATGAAATTTCAGCGGAGTGCGGGATGCCGGTGGACCGAGTTCGCAGCGTGCTCAAGATGGCACAGCAACCCATATCCATGCAGCAACCTGTCGGTGATTCGGATGATGCCGCCTTCGGCGACTTCCTAGAAGATAAGAGCGCGGAAAGTCCTCTGGACGGTGCAGCTTTTAATTCGCTGAGAGAGAAACTGAATTTGGTGCTCAGCACTCTTAACGAACGGGAACGCTCTGTTCTTGACCAGCGCTTTGGTTTGCGAGACGGTACCCCACGTACGCTTGAGGAAGTGGGTCGCCAGTTCAACGTGACGCGTGAGCGTATCCGCCAGATCGAGGCAAAGGCCTTGCGCAAGCTCAGGCATCCTTCGCGTATCCAAAAAATTAAGGGGTTCTTGGATTCAACGACAGGCTGAGCTCGCTGCATGCTCACCCTTAAACTGCGTTCATGCTGACGAAAGTCTGTGCAGCTGACGCGGCAGATAGCGACCACGAAGCTGAAACGAGGGCAGCGGGGGAGAGCAAGTCCGCAGGACCGACCACTCATGGGTACTTTCGTGTCAAGACCGCGTCATATTTCGCCAAAGATGATCACTTACATTTCACGTTCCCGAATCTTGCAGCGAAGCTGCCTTACCCTCTATTTCACATTCGCCATGTGCTTTGCCGCATTTTGTTCCTCGGCGTTTGCTGCGGCAGACATTTATGCTCAGATCGGGCGACGGGTGTGGGTAAACGAGTGCGCGGGCAGCGAACAGGGGCTGGTGACGTGGAATGTCGGGGAAAATTTCCCGTCTTTGGGTATCGGACACTTCATCTGGTACCCTGCGGGAGTGCGGGGTCCGTTTGAGGAAAGTTTTCCGAAGTTCGTGATATTTGCACGGTCGGTCGGGGTCTCTGTGCCTACTTTTTTCCAAGGACCCGCTCCGTGGTCCACACGGGCGGCTTTCCTAGCCGACAAGACCGGGCGCGCAGCCGCCATGCGCCGGTGGCTCGCCGCTCACGTGGATGTCCAGTCACAATTTCTGGCAGCTCGGAGTCGGGCGTCCTTGGGCAAGATGCTTCGTGTCGCACGGAACCCTCAGGGTGTTCGTGCCAACTTCGATGCCCTCTCTCGCACGGTTCAGGGGCTGTACTGTCTGGTAGATTACGTCAACTTCAAGGGGGAAGGGATAGAACCGCGCGAGCGATATGCGGGTCAGGGTTGGGGACTCCTGCAGGTACTTGAAGCAATGCGTCCTGCCGACGCTCGGACTGCCCCCGCCGAGTTTGCGCGTGCCGCAGAGTTTGTGATTCGGCAACGCGTACGCAATGCCCCGCCTGCTCGCAATGAGCAACGCTGGCTCCCGGGTTGGCTTAACCGTTGCCGTTCATACAAGTCGTAGCTAAGTTGCAGCCCCACATTTTGTGCCTGTTTGTTGAACGCATTTCCGGTTTGTGCACCCTGCGGTGCGGGGAATGGCTGCGCAGTCTAGGCAGGGGTAGTGGCGGGTACGCGCAGGTCAGTGCGGTTGGCGGAGTGTGTGTACGATGTTGTCGGCAATTTTGCGAACCGTTTCCTCAATGATGTTGAAGAGATGGCTGCCGACGCTGTAATCGGCTGGGGCAAAAAAATCTACGCGTTGTTGGTCAGTTTTGAGGCTGTATCCTTTGCGAAAACTTTGGCGCGTGATGTCATCTGGGTCATACACCGCAATAGAATATCCTCCCTGGTGGCGCATGACAGTAAAGCAGGGGACATCGGTGGGACCGTCACCGACATAAATCATATTCGAAAAGGGGATAGGGCGCAGGTCGGCGTCCATGTGGTCATTCACATCTTCTGAGTAGCGGAGCATGCCCTTATTGATGCGGAAGAGGAATTGAGTTTTCGTGGTATGAGAAATCACGCGTTTGGGAAACTCGATGCACCCGTCAGTTTCACTGAACTCGCAGCCGAAAACTTCCTTCATGTAGGGGCGCAGTACCGAGCCGTCGATAATGGCTTTCAAGCCGCCGGTCAAGATGTAAAACTCAATATGGACACCGGTTTGCAGGTGCGAGGTACCAAGACACCGCGCCGGTAATTCATCAAAAAACTCTGGGATGCCGCGATAATAGGTTAGTTTTGCCCCGAGCTCGCGCAGGCGTGCGTTGCTTACACGGTCCACCCTCAGCACATCCAATAACTCCTTGAGGTAGCTCAGTTCTCCATCCCACCCCTCTCCCAAACTCCGTGTGTTGCACTTTTCCCAAAACTTTTCTGCATCAATGCCGAATTCCGGAAATATGGTGTCCTCCTGCATGTTATGCGGACTCAACGTTTTATCAAAGTCGAAAATGACGGCAATGGTGTTTTGCAGTACAGGCATGTGACACATTGTACTTTCTTACTCGGAAAATTGCAAGCTGAACAGCGCATGTGTGATTGTCAGACCTACACCCGTCCCAAGAAACGTTCCGAAGAACGTTGCCATGCTGAGCCCTATGCGGCTTTCACATGCTCACACATTTCCACCACGCCCCTCTCTCCCAAGCTTTGCACACTTCGTACTTGATCACCCTCGCATTTTCCTGCCGCAAAGTCACCGCCCACCACGAAGTTCATATTTTTCTTGGGACGGATGTGACCAGATGTGCCTCGTCATGGGCTTCGTACTTGCATTTCGTTCCGGGCGTGGTAAGATGGGCGAGGTCATGAGTTTAGTGATAGAAAACCTGCACGCGCGGCTGAGGGGGGGGAGCGAAGAAATTCTACGAGGGGTTAATTTGGAGGTTGAGGGAGGGGCGGTGCATGCTGTCATGGGTCCGAACGGCAGCGGAAAGAGTACCTTGGCAAAGGTGCTGTGCGGGCATCCGGGGTATGAAGTCACAGAGGGGAGAGTGACACTCAATGGGCAGGATTTGCTGGCGATGACGCCGGATGAGCGGAGTCGCGCGGGTCTCTTTTTGGCGTTTCAGTACCCGGTGGAGGTCCCCGGGGTATCCAACGCGAACTTCCTGCGGGCGGCACTGAAGGCGCGTTTGCCGGAGGGAGAGGAGCCGGATGCTGTGGCGTATTATAAGCGGTTGCGGGCAGTCATGAAGGAGCTCGACATGGATCCCAAGTTTTCCGCACGCGCGGTGAATGAGGGATTTTCCGGTGGGGAAAAGAAGCGCAACGAGGTGCTGCAGATGCTCATGTTGGACCCCGTGTGCGCGATATTGGACGAAACTGACAGTGGATTGGATGTCGATGCTCTCAAGATTGTCTCTCACGGGGTGAATGCCATGCGTGCACCCTTTCGCAGTTTCTTGGTCATCACTCATTACAAGAGGCTGTTGGATTACATTGCGCCGGATGTCGTGCACGTGTTTTACCGGGGGAAGATTGTGCGGACGGGGGGAAGCGAACTCGTGGACCTCATCGAGGAGAAGGGCTTTGAATTCTTGAAGCAGGAGGGCGATGCATGAGCACGCCCTCGCCGGATATTCCCCCGCAGGGAGGACGGGGCGACTTCTCCTATCCGGAGGCGCACGCGTACGACGCAGGCTACGGGTTGTCGGAGGCGACCATCGATTATATCTGCGATGCAAAGGGAGAACCGGGTTGGCTGCGCGAGTTTCGCAAGGCTGCCCTCCGCAAGTTTTTTTCGATGCCGCAGCCGTTGCATTGGGCTCCGCGAGAGATAGCCGGGCTGGATTTTGACAAGATTCGTTATTACCTCGCTGCGGCATCCCCGGGACGTAAGAGTTGGGACGAGGTGCCGGAGTCGGTGAAACGTACCTTTGAACGCCTGGGTGTGCCGGAGCAGGAACGTGCATTTTTGGCAGGGGTGGATGCCCAGTATGATTCTGAAACAGCCTATAACAATCTGCGCGCCGAGCTCACCAAAAAGGGGGTCATTTTCGTAAACCCGACCGAGGGTCTTACTGCGTACGAAAGTCTCTTCCGTCCGTGGTTCGGGAAGGTGATTCCGGTGGGTGACAACAAATACGCCGCCCTCAATCATGCGGCATTTTCGGGCGGTTCGTTCATCTATGTGCCCAAGGGGGTGAAATTGGCAGCCCCGCTGCAGGCATACTTTCGCATCAATTCTAGGAGTATGGGGCAGTTTGAGCGCACGCTCATCATAGCGGATGAGGGAGCCGAGTTAATGTATATGGAGGGCTGTACGGCACCGAAGTACGAGACGGCGACGCTGCATTCCGGGGTGGTGGAGTTGGTGGCTTTGCCCGGAGCAAAAATCCAGTATGTGACAGTGCAGAATTGGGCAACCAACGTGTATAATCTTGTGATTCAACGGGGATTGGCGATGCGCGAGGCGGAGATTCGCTGGATTGATTGTAACATCGGCTCCGGTGTCACCATGAAGTACCCGGGTGTCATCTTGCAGGGAGAACGCGCGCGCGGAGAAGTGGTGAGTATATCCATCGCCCGAGACGGGCAGTTGCAGGACACCGGGGCACGCATGATTCACGCTGCCCCGGGTACCACATCGAATATCGTGGCTAAATCCGTCTCCATCGGGCACGGGAGGGCGAGCTACCGGGGGGAGGTGCGCGTGCAACCCGGTGCCGAAGGTTGTCGCAATCATACCGAATGTGATGCGCTGTTGCTGAATGCGGAGAGTCGGTCGGACACGTACCCGGCGATCAGCGTGCGCGGGGATCGTCCGGTGGTGCAGCATGAGGCATCTGTTTCGCAGGTGGATGAAGAGATGCTCTTTTACATGCAGCAGCGGGGACTGTCGCGGGCAGCGGCTATGAGTTTGGCTGTCAATGGTTTTATTAACGATTTGGTGAACGAGTTTCCGATGGAGTATTCCGTGGAGCTCCGGCGTCTTATTGATATGGAAATGGAGGATGCAATCGGCTGATGGAGCAGGTATCGACAACATCTGATGCTGTGCCGGACCGCCGTAACGAGGACTGGCGGTTCGGGCGTCCACACGTTTGGGGGCGAGAGCTGTTCGAGCTCTCGGCGAGGGCAACGCCGCTTGCTGCCTCATCTGACCTCATCGAATATACGGACTTCACACGATACCCGTGCAGTGGAGGAGTGGACACCGGTAGCGGAGATGCGCGGGTGCCGGTTTCTGTCGGGACGCAAGCCCTCGTGCAAACGGTACTTCAGCGTGTGCCCCAGGGTCGGTGTTTCCGTATACCGGACGGCGAGCGGCGGGATGAACCGCTCGTGCTTCGCTGTGAGGTGGAGGGAGTGCGCGTGGTGCATCAGCACATCGTAGTGGGGGCGGGTGCTTGTGCGCACATTACGGAGGAGCATCATTATTGCGGAGAAGCGTGCTTGGTGAATTTGCGCAGTTATGAGTTACTGCCCGGAGCATCGTTGAAGCTCGAGCAACGGGAGCTCGGCAACGGGGCGTCGCGGGCGTTCTGTGTGTCATCTTTTACCTGTGCTGCGGGGGCGAGACTGTGCGTGCTGAGTACCCACAGTGGGCATCAATGGGCGCGGCACGAGGTTACGACGGAGCTCACCGGGGAAGCCGGAGATGCCTTGGTGCTGTCTGCCAATCGCTTGGAGGGGGAGCAGTGGCTGGATATGCGGATGCGGCAACTGCATTCGGTGCGTGGGTGTAAGAGCCGTCTACTCTGCAAAAATGTGGTGGAGGAGAGGGCTACGGTCATTTTCGGGGGGAATATCCGCGTGCAACCCTGCGCGCAAGAGACGGATGCTTACCTCACGAACCTGAACCTCCTGATGAGTCCTCAGTGTACGATACATTCCCTGCCCGGTTTGGAGATACTGGCGAACCGGGTGCGTTGTTCTCACGGCGCGGCTTCCGCCCCTCCGGACCCGGAACAACTCTTTTATCTTCAGTCGCGCGGCTTAGCTCTCCCCGATGCCGAGGAATTGCTTGCCGGTGCCTTTCTGGGGGACGTGCGACAGAAATTTGAAAATTGTTGACGGTGCTCCCACCCCTAGGGTCTCACCTGTCCCCAAAAATTTTTGAAAAACATGGCAATGCCAGTCCCTATGCGGGTTGCAAACGCTCTGCGTACTAAGAGGGTTTCAGCTCCACGGGCACATCGATTTTTCCCCACGCCTCTTTTCTGCTTTGCTTTCCTCGTCCTCGTCTGCGTAACTCCGTTGCGCCTAACTCCTTCACTTCGTACTTAATCCCCTTCCCGTTTCCCTGCGACGAGGTCATCGCCCACCACTAAGCCCTTATTTATTCGGGACAGATGTGGGGAATGGTTTGACTATGCGAAATTTTGCTTTTCAACAAGGCGAAGCTGTCTTATACTGGGCGGCACGGGCGGCACAACCGCTGCTCGGGAACAACGACATGAAAATTGTACTTGCATATTCAGGCGGGCTTGACACATCCGTGTTGCTGGCGTGGCTCCGGGAGAAATACGATGCGGAGGTTGTCGCTTTTTGCGCGGATGTAGGGCAGGGGGAGGAGCTCGACGGACTGGAAGCGAAAGCCTTAGCGACGGGGGCAACCAAATGTATCATCGGCGATCTGAAAGCGGATTTCGCGGCAAACTACATATACCCGATGTTTCGCGCCAATGCTCTTTACGAGGGGCGGTACCTTTTGGGCACATCGATAGCGCGTCCGTGTATCTCAAAGGCGATGGTGGAGGTAGCGTTGGCGGAGGGTGCGGATGCCATAGCCCATGGAGCGACGGGGAAGGGAAACGACCAAGTGCGCTTTGAGCTTTCGGTGAACTCACTCGCCCCTCACCTACAAGTAATCGCGCCGTGGCGCATGAAGGAATGGCGCGAGCAATTTCCCGGTCGTACGGAGCTGATCCGGTATGCTGAGAGTCACCGGATTCCCATTCGCCAGAGTGTGAAGAAGCCTTACTCGATGGACCGAAACCTGCTGCACATCTCTTACGAGGCGGGTATCCTAGAGGATACGTGGTATGATGCCACCAAGGAGGAAGACCGCGCGATGTATGTGCTCTCCAATGCGCCGGAGGATGCTCCGGATAAGCCTCAGTACCTGCAATGCCTCTTTGAAAAGGGAAACTTAATCGGGTTGCAGACGGAGGGACTGGCGGAGATACTCGACAAGGTGCACGCGGAAAAGACGGGCGAGAAGGATGGCTACACGTTGCTGAGCCCGCTCGGTGTCTTGCTCGTGCTCAACTATTTAGGCGGTTTGCACGGTATCGGGCGCGTGGATATTGTGGAGAACCGCTTTGTCGGTATGAAGAGTCGCGGAATTTACGAGACTCCCGGGGGCACGATTTTGCTGGCGGCTCACCGCGATATCGAGACGATCACCATGGATAGGGAAGCCCAAAAACTGCGTGATTCGCTCATTCCCGACTATTCTGCCATGGTCTACAATGGGTTCTGGTTCGCACCGGAAAGAGAAGCCGCCCAAGCCCTCGTCGATCAAACCCAGCTCACGGTGAACGGCGAAGTGCGACTCAAACTCTACAAAGGCAATGTTCTGTACGCCGGGCGTCGGAGCCCCAACTCCCTCTACAGCTACGCCATAGCCACCATGGAGGGCGATTACACTGACGAGGATTATAACCAAGATGACGCCACCGGCTTTATCCATCTGAACGGTCTGAGACTTAAACAATTTTCCCGAGTTAATGGGGAAGTGCGAAGTATGCAAAGCTGAGGAAGGTGCTTGTAGTGGGCGGCGGCGTTGCGCGGGGAAGCCGTGCAGCTGTTCACAGTCCCCGCGCGTTGCGTTGGGGTGGGGCAGGTAAGGTCAGAAGTAATTTTCGACCGCGAAGAGAACTTGTCGAAGGAAGAAGGCTTTAATAGCAGATAGATTATTCTGTTCGTAAAAAAGGAGGATGGCTTTCTTGTAGTCCGAAGGATGAACGGGGCGGCACAGCCGTCCCAAGAAAAATAAGGGCTTCGTGGTGGGCGGTGATTTTGAGGCAGGAAGACGCGGGGGTGATTAAGTACGAGGTACGAAGTACGAAGTGAAGGAGATAGGCGCAACTCCGTTGCGCAGGCATGGCGGGAGGAGGCAAAGCCGAAACGATGCGTGGGGGATAAATCCACGCACCCGTAAAGTTGAAGCCCCCCTGATACGCAGAGCGTGTGTATCCCGCATGGGGATTAGAATTGCGGCGATTCTCGAAAATTTTATTGGGACAGATGTGACTCATGATACTCGTTGCAGAGCATTCAGCATAATTACATTGCCTGCATACAAGAGAGGCGGATTCCGCCGAAGAAACAAGCCGCATGTTCCCCTTTCGAGCATGCGAATAATTGGGCATAAATGCAATTTTCTTTGTAATGCCCATGGTTATTGGATTCGTGATGCCCATGGGCATATCAAACATCAGCAAATCTGATGCAGACCCCTGTAACCCGCATGAGGAGCAGCATCGCAGCGTTTTTTGAGAATTTTATTGGGACGGGTGTGATTTGGCGCAGATGCGTGTTGATTTGGCTTGTCTTAACGGAAAATAGGGAGTAGAATGGGGGCTCCACGGGGTACGGCATGCGACGCCAATTTTTGATATTACTGTCCGCGGTGATCACCGTTTCGTTTGTTATAACGGCGATCTTGGCGTATGTTCAGTATGCGAGTAAGGTGGAGGACAACGCGGAGCAGATGATCAGGCCGCGATTGATGGACACGATGGAGTCGTTGTTGCGCGTGGAGGGGACCGTGGACGTGCTGAACCGGGTGAATGACGCGAGTACGGTGGACAGGGCATACGGGGTGGCGGAGATTGTGATGCTCAAGCCGGACATCATCCATCAGCAGGAGGAGTTGCAAGGGATATGCAACCGCTTGGGTGCGGAGCAGATCACGATTACCGATGAGCACGGCATCGTGGAGGGGGCTGTGCCGAGGGTACTCGTGGGGCGAAATATCCGGGATGAAGAGGATTACATCCCCGTCACCACCCTGAGCGAGAAGGGGGAAGAAGTGGTAGCCACGACGGACGGGACAACCGGGCACGGGATGCAATTTGCCAACGTGAGACGCTTAGACCGACCGGGGCGCGTGAGGGTGGGGTTTCGTACCGTCCAAGAGCAACGACTGAGTGATGAGGCATCATTGGTTAACTCCCCCATCCGGCTTCGGCTGGGGCAGGGCGGCACCATTATCGTATTTCGTCGTGGGGTATGCCTGACACACGGCAGAACACCGCTGACCGAGACGGAGTTGTTGGCATTAAAACCGGGAAAGGTGCATAAACTGACAACCGGCGAAGATAAGAAAATGTACGTATACGCGATGGAGAAGGACGGGAATCGTTTGGTGGGACTTTTGCCCGCCAAGGAGGTATACGGAAGGGGGCTGCACACGGCAAAGGTGATGGTGGTGAGCAATCTCATCCTTTTCTTGATCATGTTCTTGTTGGTGAGTTGGCTGTTGCAACGCATCGTGGTGCGGGGCATATCGCGGGTCAACGAAGCCTTGATGGAGATAACGGAAGGCAACTTTGAGCGGAAGGTGGAGGTGAGAACCAGCCCGGAGTTTGTACGTCTGTCCAATGGTATCAACTTCATGGTGGATTCTCTGCGGTCCGTGGGTGAGGAGCGGCAAGCGCACGTGCGCCGAGACTTAGAGTTGGCGCGTACGATACAAACGACTGCCCTGCCGAACAAATTTCCGCCATTTCCCGGGGTGGAGCACTTTGATCTGTATGCCGCTTGTTTGCAGGCGAGTGAGGTGGGCGGGGACTTTTACGATTTTTCCATGCCGGACGAGAACCACCTGCACTTTCTTGTGGCGGATGTGGATGCCTCCGGAATTGCGGCGGCACTCTTCATGATGCGTGCCATGTCCGTGATTCGTACGCTTTCGCGCTCCGGAGACTCACCGGAGAAGATAATAACAGAGGCAAATATCGAGCTCTGTGAAGGCAATCAAACCGGTATCCACATGGCGATTTTTTACGGTTGTTTGGATATTACAACCGGGCAGCTCGAGTACGTCAATGCCGGACAGCTACGCAACCTGCGGCAGTCAGAAGGCGGAACGTACCGACCGTTGACATCGCGGGCGGATTATGTACTCGGTGACCAACCCGACATGCCCTACCATGCGCGGAGCGCGCGGCTTTTGCCGGGGGACCGACTCCTCCTTTTGACGGAGGGGGTGCTCAACGCCACGAATGCCAACAACGTGCCCTTCAGTGAGAAGCGGTTGATTGAGGCACTGCAGACAGAAGCCCCCACCGTGACGGAAGTGCTACAGCTGGTCAAGACGGCACTGAGGCAACACCTAGAGGGCAAGCGGATGGGGAAAGATGTGACGATGCTGGCTCTCCAGTACAACGGGGCTCCGTCCAATGAGACACTCTATGAGTTCAGCGCGGGGCAGACAGAGGAGGCGGTAGACGGCATATCCACGCAGATGGAAGAGTTCTTTGCCGCTCCGTCGGATATCGCGCGCGTGCAGGAGGCACTGCGCAGCGTGCTGCAAACTCTGCGACCCGGGACGCCCGTGCGCATGCAGGTGCAGTGTACGGAGCAGCTTGCCCGTCTTCAACTCACCTTCCCGCCGCCAAGATTTAATCCACTTGAGCAAGTTACGGCTCTGCCGGTAGATGAAGCCGATTACGCTTTCTCCGCTAAACATGAGAACACGATCACGCTATGCAAGAATCTGATCTGAAACCACCTGCGGCGCAAGGCACCCCTTTGAAACCACCACCCGTACCCGGCAGCATGCCGCCGCCGCCCGTACCTGTTCAGCCGGAGCCGCAGCCCCGCCCCTCGCCGCCGCCCTTGGTGCCGCCCGTGCCTCCGATAAGCACACCCCAGCCGAGCACACCGACGGAGGGGAATAGGCAGGGTACCACAAGACCTGCCACCGGTACATCCACCGCCGCGTTGCGAGCCGTACGCACGCGCAATAGGGCGGAAACGGTTACCTCGTCCGCCTCTACCCGAAAAACCGTCAGTTCTTCGCCGAAAGACGCGCGAACCCCGCTACCCGCCGGGACTCATGTGGGTGACTTTTGCATCGTTGATGTCATCGGTATCGGGGGCTTCGGTATCGTGTACACGGCGACAAACGACAGGGACGGCACAAATGTAGCCATCAAGGAACACATGCCGGAAGGTCTCGCTTCCCGCGAGATCAACGGCACCTACGTGGTGCATTCCTCCCCGGACAATGAACAAAGGTTTAAGGCGACGGTCGAGGAATTTCTGCAGGAGGTGAGCGTGCTCATGGGCATCTCTCACCCGGGGATCGTCCCGATACTCTCCGCTTTTGAAGCAAACGGGACAGCGTATTACGTGATGCCACTCGTGCAGGGGCGTCCCATGTCCGTGCCGGAGCAAGCATCGCTGAGCTTTGAGCAGCAATCTCAACAGGCGCGGCACATCCGCCGCCTGCTGCTCGGGATGCTCTCCATTTTGGACTACCTGCGCCAGCACCGCATCGTGCACCGCGATATTAAGCCGGACAACATTGTGGTCACGGAGGATGGAAATCCCGTCTTGCTCGATTTTGGCTCGGCGCGTCAGTTGCAGCCCGGGAAGGTGTTTACGAATGTATTTACGCCGGACTTTGCCGCACCGGAGCAGTCTCACTCATCCACGGATGAGGAAATGAGTCATCAACTCGGTCCGTGGACTGACCTGTATTCGCTGGGGGTGTGCTTTTATTACATGATCACGCGCCTGTTCCCGCCGCGTTCAGATTTGCGTGTGGTGACGGATCAGGATCCGTATACTCCCCTAGGGGAGCGCGCCGATTTGGAAGCCCTTTACGGCGCGGCATTTTTGCGGGCTATCGACCGCGCTCTCGAGCTCAAGATTGAGGATCGCTGGCAAAATGCCGCAGCGTGGCGCATAGCCATCGGCGAAGGCGTCGTGTCTACGGAGCCGGAGAAGAAGCGGCGCATCCGGCTCAGTCCGCTCGTCTTGGTCGGGGTGCTCGCCACACTCACCGGCATCAGCTCGTGGGCACTGTGGGAACGCCGCGCCGCTATCCGTGCCTACGACAACAGTGCCCGTTTCACGGAGCGTTTGCTCTATGACTTCAACCAAGAGATCACGGACATACCGGCGTCCACGCGTCTGCAAGCTATCTTGGGGGATCACCTCAACGACTATCTCAACAACATGGGGAAACCTCCGGGCGGGAGGGATGAAAAGCTCACCCGGTCACTGGCGGCGTCGTGGCGAAACCTCGGGGCATTGCGCCTGCAACAGGGGCTGCTCCGGGATGCCGATTCCTCGCTGAGTAACGCCGAGGGGTTTTTCCGGCAGCTCTGTGGCGAGCATCCCGAAACCGTGAGTTACCGCTATGATCTGGCGACCGTCCTGCTCAATCGGGCGGAAGTGGCACGCAGTAGGAATCAGACGGATAAGGTGCGCGCGTATTTGCGGGAGGCTACTGCCATTTTACAGGAGCTCTGTGCCAAAATTCCGTACAATCCTGAGTTTAGCTGTGCCCTTGGGCAAGCCCTCGGGGAGCGGGCGATGCTTTTCCGGGCTATGGGTGATAACAAGGAGTACAAAGCTGCCTTAGATGAGATGCTGACCCTTTACCGCGAGTTGCTGGGCAGCTACTCCGACCACGTGAGAGCTCGCCAAGGTCTGGGCGATGCCTTGCTCTACCACGCCGAGTTCGCGTTGGACCGGCAGGACTTCAATTCCGCCGATGCCTTGTTGGATGAAGCACGTCAGGTATTCAACACGCTTTCCGTGGAGCACCCGTACCGTCTCTCCTTCAAGAAAGGGCTCTCGCGCACATTTCACGCGCTGGGTAATCTCTACAGACAAGTGGGAGAGTCCGCAGGCTCCCCCGAGCAGAGAAAACACTACGACGAGCTTGCTCTAGACGCTTATCGTAAGGAAAATACCCTAGTTTCTTACTTGGAAACGCAGGATGAAAGGCAGACGGAATACCCCTTCATGGTGTGCCGCGCCCTGAGTTCGATGGTGGACATCCTTCTGCGCAATGAACAGCCCAACCTCGCGGAAGCACATTGCAAGACGATTATGCGCAAGGTGGAAAAATTGCGCCGCACTGCCCCCGACAACATGGACTATGCGGAGCTGGAAGCCCTCGCGTGGCGCGGTCTGGCGCGTGCTCACAGCCGCTCCCCTTACTTTGCCGACAAGGCGACCTCGGAGTACGCCTACTACCGCCGTCTCGCCGAACAAATCCTGTCCGTCAGCCCGGAAAATACACGCCTACAAGCCCTCTACGCTGACTCTCTCGTGGAGTCTGCCAAACAAGCTATTCACGCCGGAGACGCAGATTCGGGAGCCCCACAGTGGCTCCAACGAGCGGTTGAACTCTACGAAAAATTGGTGCAAACAGACCCCAAGCAGCCCAAATATGCGGTAAACCTCCAAGAAGCACGCAATCTCCTCCCCCAAAGCGGGAAAACACCGAAAAGTACAAAGTGAACGCCCGCCACATACGCCCGACGCAAGTACGAGGTACGAAGTACGAAGTGGCAGAGCCGGGGAGTGGCGGGAAGGGTAGGCAGTGGGGGCGTGCGAGGAAAGCGTGTGTGGTGGGGGGCATTTGATCACCGTGTGTGGCAGGGTGTTGCGGGTGCGGTGGGAGCGAATATGAACGGCGAGCTGCGGGTCAGTTCCAGAGGGGATGTTTCATCCAGTAAGGATTCGTAAAGCCGATCCCCTTATACGCATGTTTGGGTATTCCGTCATTTGATACAAACAGCTCCACGAGGCGTTGTCTCCAGTGACTATGCGGAGCTATGACCTTCATGATTTGGTAAGTAAACGTGAGTGCTGCCGCTGTAGTTTCCTGCCCCTGCGTAAGCATACAACCCTTTCCGGTCGGGGACCACGTTTGGGTTACACTATCCCATTTGTAGTTCCATAGCGGATTCGTACCCTTTCGCAAAATGATTCTATGATTTTTACTCAACCAACGTCTGTTCCAGACGCGTGCCTGATGAGCGCAGCCGTTCCGGACATCATTCAACAGAGAAATTCCGGAAAGGGAAAAATTGAGGTCATGTGCCATGCCTCACACTCGTCCCAATAAAATTATCAAAAAACGCTGCGATGCTAATCCCCACGCGGGTTGCAGACGTCCTGCGTACTAAGGGGGCTTCAACCGCACGGATGCATGGATTTGTTCCCCACGCAAGATTTCCGCTTTGCGTTCATCGTCCCACTCCGCGCAACCTTGTTGCGCCTAACTCCTTCACTTCGTACTTCGTACTTCGTACCTCGTACTTAATCACCTTCCCGTTTCCCTGCCGCAAAGTCACCGCCCACCGCCAAGCATTTTTATTTCCGGCACAGATTTCTCTTGGGCTTGCGGGTGTTCGGGAGATGTGGTATGCTGGGGGCATGGGCGAGGAGCAATGCAGTTTTGTGTATTACGGGGGGGATGAAGGGGCTGCTGCAGCGGCGGCGGCGGCGAAATATGCGGGACTTACTGCGGGGAGTGACGGTTGGGGCAACGAGGTGATAGACGGGGTGGCGGCTGTTGCGGATGATGCCGTGCAGATACTGAGGCGTACGTGTGACACGCTGCAGATGTTCAACATGTTCGGTGGTAGGAAAGTGGTATGGTTGCGTGGGGCGAACTTTATGGGAGACACCCCCGGCGGTGCTCGCAGTGAGGCGGTGCAGAAGGGATTGGAAGAGCTGGCGGGTACCTTGCGAAATTTACCGCCGAACACGTATTTAGTGCTCCAAGCGACAGAGGTGGACAAGCGGCGGGCATTCTTCAA